>DAHXOQ010000230.1 GCA_027364815.1 Acidobacteriaceae bacterium
TGTGCCAAAGCGATTGCGAAGGGCCAGAGTGAGGCTGCGGCTGCGCTGGACGTAGATGCCAACTGCGACGGCGATCAAAACGATGAGAATCACCGCTGCAATGACAAGCTGGTTGGTGGAGAAACTGTAACCCAAAATCTGGTAATCCATTGTGAACTCCTTTTAAGGTTTTTTGGCGTGGGGGAGGAAATCAAGTGCGCTGATTAGAGAGACTTGCAATCTGTGTCGTCGTCATTGGAACTTGGCCTGGCGGGATTGGGATCGCGGAAGCGGAAGGGAGTGAAGCGGGATTGCAATTCGGCCTGGGAGTTTTCCATCTCGCTGAGGTCGCTGTAACGCTGGAGATCGCGCCGGTAGCTGGGGCCAAAGAACTCGGTGGAAAAGGAAGATTCACTTTCACGATTCATGATGCGCGCGCAGATGGCAATTACTACGATACAGAAGAGAACAAGTGCGCCGAGCAACAGGTAGAAATTTGTGGAATCGTACATTGGGTACTCCTTTGTGCCGGTTATGTGCGAGCGAACGTTCGGAACTGTTGAGTTGCGAATTGATACAAGATTGAGGCCAGTGATGAGGTTTTGGCTGCTCAAGATTGCTCTAATCATGATGCGAAGCGGAGGCCGGACAGAGTGAGCATTATGGGGCAGTGCTGCCCACAATCGATGCGTCATGATGTTTCGTAGTATTGAAATTCAATTGGAGGGAAGGAGTAAAAGAATGCTGATTATTTTAATCATTGTGCTAATACTTGTGTTTGGCGGCGGCGGCGGCTACTACGGTTACAGCCGTTGGGGCGGCGGGGGCGGAGCGGGCATTGGACTAGGAACGATTCTGGTGATCCTGCTGATCTGCTATCTACTTGGAGTTTTTAATTAGAGCTCGACGTAGAAACCGGGCGTTGAGAAATTGAAAGGGCTGTGCGATGAAATTAGCTTTGATGCTGGCGCGTATTGATGGAATACGGTTTTTACAGGATTTCAGCCAACGCGATTTTGAGTGGCTGGTGATTGGCGCTGTGCTGGGAGTGCTGGTGATGTGGTTGATCAGACGGCAGCGGCGGCGCTGGTTTTAAAACGATAATCGTTTGAAGGGCAAAAAAGAGGTCATCTCGCGATGACCTCTTTTTTTGTTCAATAGAATCTTCAGTTCAGGATGATAGAGCAGAATGAACAAAGTTAGAGCGCTGAAGTGGCCTTCTGATTTTTGACTTGCAATACGTTGACCACTTGTTGAACGTTGGGAACGGCGTTGGCGAGTTGTTCAGCGCGTGCGCGCGTGTTCTCAGAGTTCACGCTGCCGTTCAATGTGACAACGCTATTCTTGACGTCGTATTTCACATCGTCGTGGAGACCGTTCTGGATGAGCACGGCGTCGAGATTTTTCGCGATGCCCTGGTCTATATCGGCATTGATGGCATTGACTTGGCGGCCTTGACCGGCAGAAATAATGGCAATCTGGTTAGCGACAACGTTCCCGCCGGCGGCGTATTTAGCAAGCGATTCGGCTTGAGCTTTTTGGTCGCCAGAGATGACCTGACCGCCGAGCGTCAGAATGCCCTTGCCCGAGTCGAAGCTGACGGTGACGTCTTTGAGGCCCGCCTGGTCGAGAGATTTGCGCAGGCTGTCCGTAATGCTGGGGGTGGCTGATGCGGAGTTTGAATTTAGAGTTTTGCAACCCACGATGGTGATGATTACAAAGAGCGCGAGAATGGCAACCAATACTTTAGTCGTTTTCATAGGAGTCCTCTGATGGGCGGTATGAGCGAATGCGGAAGAGACAATTCAGTTTCGCGAAGCCGTGTTTCAGAATGACTTATTTGTTGAGAGCTGTGCTGAGCAGAAAGGGACAGAATGGAAATTCTATTTACAGGGTATTCATCAGTTGCCGGGTTCGCGCATCGGCACCTGGCGGAGGATGGTGAAGTCGACTTTCAGGCTTGCACGGGCGGCGCCGAGGCAGACGAAAAGTTTTTTGGTGGGGCCGGTGAAGCCATATTGGATGTGGGCGACGCCGTTGGGGTCAACATGGGTGACGGTTGGAGGGTTGGGGTAGATGTTGCGGAGGTCGACGGCGTTGGTCCAGAGAGCTGTGGCGGAGATCACTCGCTCATTAGCGGAGGCGTCAAGCGCGATGGGGACGAGGTAGTCGGGGTTGGAGTTGGGTTGATCGCAGGTGGCGGTAAGAGGAGCTGTGATGGTCTCGCGGGAGACGGCTTCGGTGGTGAGGATAGGGTTGGCGCGGTAGACGCGGAGGAAAAAATCGTAGGCGGCGGAGTTGCGGTCAAGCGGCCGAACGAGGTTGACGTGGTCGGTTTGAATTGCCTGCGGCGGTGTGGTGACATCGCAGCCGTAAGTAGCGCTGTAGAAGCTGACGACACGGGCGTGGGTACGGAGGGCACGGCCTATGGAGTTGTCAGGCTTGGTGTCTTCAGTTTCGTAGGCGCAAAAGCGGTGGATGGCGTTGACGGTGGATTGGCCGCGCCAATTGCTTTCGAGCGTCGTGAGGAAGGTGTTGTCGCGGGTGTCGCTGAGGTCGTTGAGTAGCGGGTCGCTGTCATAGAGAGACGCGATACGGGCAATCGTCGAGCCCTCATGCGGAGTTCCGTAAGAGACGATGAAGCGGACTTTGGCGGCTTCAGCGGGATGCTTGAGGAGCATCTCTTCAACGAGGATGCCACCGAGAGAGTGAGCGAGGAAGACGACCTCAGAGTGATCCCAGACGTGGGCCTGGGTGAGGCGCGCGAAAAGGATTTCAGAGAGTTGGACGCTGGTGCTTTTGCCTTTGGAGTCGGGGGTGGGATACTCGGCAACGGCGACGTCAGAGTAGGCGAAGTGCGGGTCGGAGCGGATGAGATCCGGCCAGTAGGCGCCATTGGAGGCGCGGAAGGAATCCTTGTTGCCGTGGAGGCCGTGGACGAAGACGATGACGCGGGGGTGGAGCAGGGGTTGCGTTTTTTGTGCGGAGGAATGCGAAACCAATATGGATGAAATGATAACGACAGCGAGAGTTTGTTGAATCAAACTTGTAAAAGTACGCTTGAAATTCATTGCCATCCTGCGGTTACTACTCCTTTTGACTGTTGAAACTAATTGGATGTGAACGATTTGTGGTTTGTATTCCAATATTTCAAAATCGAGATGTGTGACGCCCATTCCTTGTTGTGATACGAAGTACATTCAAGATAAGTTCTCGACGGTGCGCTTGAGTTGTCCGCACGCGGCGTAGATGTCGAGGCCGCGGGGCTTGCGCTGGAAGGTGGGGATACCGGCGGCGATGAGGGATTGGCGGAAGGATTCGACGCGCCCCGGTGTGGGCGTGGTGAAGGGGATGCTGGGGCCAGGGTTCCATGCGATGAGGTTGACTTTGGCAGGGAGTCCGGTACGGCGGATGAGGCGGGCGAGTTCGGTGGCGTGCTCGGGTTGGTCGGTGATGCCGCCGAGGAGAACGTACTCGAAGGTGATGCGCTCGTGTGGGCGGAGAGGAATCTTGCGCAGGGTGGTGATGAGCGACTCGATGGGCCACTTGCGGTTGATGGGCATGAGCGAATCGCGGATGGAGTTGTTGGGGGCGTTGAGACTGATGGCGAGACGCGGGCGGAGATGGAGAGGCTCCTGCGCGAAATGCTCAAGGCCGGGGAGGATTCCTGAAGTTGAGACGGTCATGCGGCGGGGCGAGAGGCCGACCTGCTCAACGAGAAGACGGACGGCGGCGGAGAAGTTGGGATAGTTGAGGAAGGGCTCGCCCATGCCCATAAAAACCAGATTGACGCGGGAGGTTGGCAGATTGAGCGCGTGACGGTCGAGCAGGGTGACGACCTGGCCTGCGATTTCACCGGCGGTCAGGTTGCGCTTGAGACCGAGACGCGCGGTGAGGCAGAACTGGCAATTGACGGCGCAACCGACCTGGGAGGAGACGCAGATGGTGGTGCGTTTGGAAGCGGAGTTAGCGGTGCTGGCGGGGTTAGCGGAGTTAGCGAGTTCATTGGGAGAGGATGAATCATTCTCTCCTTCGGCGATGTCTTCGCCGGATTCGCCGTTGTCGCCTTCGGGCATGTAGACAGTTTCGACGGTTTGAGGCTCTGATGTGGATGCTTCAGTGGGGAGCGTGATGAGGTAGCGCTCGGTACCGTCCGATGAAGTGAAGGTCTGTGCGATAGCAGGCCGGCCGACGGACCAGCCTTCAGCAGCGAGGCGCTGGCGGAGAGCGAGCGGCAATGTGGTGAACTGGTCGAGATGCGTGAAGCGCTGGCGGTAGAGGCCTTCGGCGAGTTGGCGGGCGCGGAAGATGGGCTCGCCAAGATCACTCATGAGTTCGAAGAGCGCGGTGGTATCCAGACCGAAGAGAGAGTGCGCTGGAGTGGTGACTTGCGAGGCGAACTCCACCTCAGGCGCGGACAGGACGGCGAGTTTGGGAGATGTCTTCATTCTTGCTGGCTGTAATCATTGTAGAAGTGCCGGCAGGGGAGCGTAGTTCAGCGTTGCAGAATGTGGGTTGAAGCGAAGACGCATACAATAAAGAGTGATGAATAACGAGCGGAACTTGCAGAGAACGGTGTTGCCGAATGGGATGATCGTGCTGACGGAGCGGATGGAGCATCTGCGTTCGGTGGCGATGGGCGTGTGGGTGAAATCGGGGTCGAGGTCGGAGACGGCAGAGTTGAACGGCAT
>DAHXOQ010000231.1 GCA_027364815.1 Acidobacteriaceae bacterium
GACTGAGATCGTAGCCGAGGAGCGTCGAGCGTCTAGTCAATAGTGACAGAGGGAGAACGAACAGTTGTGTGCAAGCTTAAGGGAACAGATGGGGTGCGTCTTGTCATTTGAAATTTGAGGAGGGTTGGAGTTGGTTTATGACAGTGGCAGCGAGTCAGCTTGCGCTGCACGGAAATGACGAGACAGCTTGCGTTGCGCGGAAATGGCGGTGAAGCCAATGATTGGTTAGAGCTTTGTGCCGGTGCGGAGACCGGCGGGGGTGGCGATTCCGTAGGCCATGCCGGGTGTGTTGTGGGCGAGGCCGAAGCGGCCGTCGGGGCCGAGAAGGATGATTCCGCCGTGGCCGCCGAGACGGTTGTAGAGGTATTCGATGGCTTCATTGGCGGCCAGTTCGGGTGGTGTGCCGTTCATGACGCGGTCAGTGGCCCACTTGCCGAGGACGAGCTTCATGATGGGTTCACCCCAGCCGGTGAGCGAGACAGCGGCGGAGAGATTGTCAGCGTAGCAGCCGCAACCGATTAAGGATGAGTCGCCGACGCGTCCGGGGGTTTTGTTGAGAGTGCCACCGGTGGAAGTGGCGGCGGCGAGGTTACCAGCGGAGTCGAGAGCGACGGCGCCGACGGTGTCGTGAGAATCCATGCTGGGGTAGTGCGCGCGGGAAGATGAGTGGGGGTGTGCGGTCTCAGGACTTTTGTCGTCGCGGAGATGATGAGGGAGGGTTGCGAATGGAGTGTCAGTCAGCTTTACATCCTGTCCGGAGAAGGTGTTATCGGCGAGTCCGGCGGCCTGGCGGGATTGAGATTCGGCAAGGCGGAGTCGTTCGCGAGCGAGGACGATGTCAGAGTTGGAGATGAGGGGCATGCCGTGAGCGTGGGCGAATTCTTCAGCGCCCTGGCCGACGAAGTAGACGTGCTGGCTCTCTTCAAGGACGAGCCTTGCGGCTCGGATGGGGTTGCGAAGATGCTCGACACAGGCGACGCCACCGGCTTTCATGCGGCCGCCGTCCATGAGGAGTGCGTCGAGTTGGACGCGGGAATCCGAGGTAAGGAAGGAGCCGCGACCGGCGTCGAATGTGGGGTCGTCTTCAAGGACGACGACGGCGGCTTCAACGGCATCGAGAGCGGAACCGCCGTGGGAGAGGATTTCGGAGCCGGCCTGGAGGGCAGCACGTACGCCGCGTTCGTGGTCAGCTTCAGCTTCAGGAGGGATGGCCCAGGCGCCACCATGGACGATGAGGATGGGTGAGTGTGTCACGCAAACGATTTTAACTGAGATTACCTGCGGTGCGGGCATTGCATGTAGCAGCAGCGACTTCGTCGCAAAGAACAAATACAAAAGCAACCGCAGATCCTTCGACTTTGGTCGCTTTGCTCCCGACGCTCAGGATGACAAGTTATGTGGATCAATCTGAATCGGAATGGGAGGGAAATTTGGGCATGAAGTGAGCGTTGGAGAGGGTTGTCAAAGATTATTGTTGGGCGTGGGGGCGTAAAGGGTTGATAACAGGGGTGATGAGCGAGGGCGCAGAGGTGCAGTCAATTGCAGTGGTTTTGGTTAAGCTTGGAATACTTGAGAAGAAAAGAAGTTGAGGGTGCGCAGTGTGTGCATCCGCGAGAAAAAGAATCGGGCCACTTCCGCGAGTTCGCTAAGGGTAGCGGATGAAAAAAGTTGCAGGTATCTTGACGGGAAGCACGAAAGCCCTTTGAAGAGTGCGGTGCGGGGAGAATAGCTCTCTGGCGCTCTGGATTGGCGAAGATACATTTGCATTTATGGAGAGAAAAAGCTTGTGAAGGTGCCAGAAGGCGCCGCGCGGAAGAGCGTGCGGTGTTTTGCTGCTTTAGTCCTGCTGCTTGAAAGAGCCGCGGAACAAGTGGCGCGGGAATGGCGGCCGAGGTGAGCAAGACAGAAGCAGGAAAGACAACAGGAAGCAAGACAACAGCAAGCAAGAATGACGCAGATAAGGCAGTCGTTGACAAGACGGCCAAAGCGAGAAAAAAAACAGCAAAAGACGACACGGACGCGATTAACAAAACGGGGCGGAATGCACGAAATGCATTAGGCAGGAATAGCCGCGTTATCACCAACAAGTTGGCTGACAAAGCGAAGGAAGGCGATGCCAGCTGTGCACGTTTGCTGGTGAAGTTGGCTGATGCAGGCGAGAAGTACAAGAAGAAGAAGGGTCCGAGTCCGACGGTGGCTCTTGAAAAAGAGCCACCGTGGGATGGCGGCAGGAAGAAGAACAAAGAGGTTGCGTTGGCGGCGACGGCAGAGTGATGCGGCGCGGCAGAAGTGGGCGTGACTGAAACCAGCAGAGCGGGGCTGTGGCGGAGTTGGCTTGATATTGAGCCGATACCGCTGCAGCCCCATTTGACTATGAGGAAGAAAAACAGAATGAAGCTTACAAATTTTTTGCGCGTTGGCAGAGTGATGATCGTGTGCCTGGCATTTTTGCTGATGACGACGGGTGTGGTTGTCTCGCAGGGTATCAGCACGACCACAGTTCAGGGAACCGTGTACCTGGCGAATGGCAGTCCGGGGGCAGGGACACTGCTGCTCAGTTGGCCTGCGTTTACAACGGCGAATAACCAAGCCGTAGCAGCGGGGAATCTTTCAGTGCCGATTGGGACGGATGGATTTGTGAGCGTGAATCTTGCGCCGAATTTGGGATCGACGCCGGCGGGACTTTATTACACGGCGGTGTTCCAGATGAGCGATGGAACGGTGAGCACGGAGTACTGGGTGATTCCTGCGGCGCCGAGCGCGGCGCTTTCAACGGTTACGGCACAGGTGATGCCGGCTGCGCAGGCGGTACAGGCAGTGACGAAGGCTTATGTGGATCAGCTGATTCAGGAGTTGGAGAACAGCCAACTGACGGAGTCGGGAGGAACGCTGACGGGGCCGTTGTATTTGAGCGGCGATCCGACGGTTCCATTGCAAGCTGCTGACAAGCATTATGTGGACGAGACATTTGCTCTGGCGGTTCCACTGGCTGGCGGGACGATGACGGGAGAGCTGAATTCGCCGGATGTGAATGGAGTGGGTTCACCGGTTGCTGGCGGAGCACAGAGCACATTGCAGGCGACGGTGAATGCGAATGGCGCGATGGTGGTTCCTCCGGGGTATGCGGGGACGGATGGCTTTACGAATGCGAATGGCGAGTATGTGGTTGATTTGCGACAGGGGGTATCGCAACAGTTTGAGCGGAACGTGAAGGAGTTTGGCGCGGTATGCGATGGAGTGACGGACGATACGAATGCGCTGCAGGCGGCGATCAATTATGCGCACACGCATAATGTGGCGCTGAAGATTCCTCAAGGGACGTGCAAGACGCAATCGCTGAATTGGCATGGTGAGTCGATCAGCGGAATCAGCAAACAGGTTTCAGCGCTGATGGGATTTCCGGGGAACGATATTCTGGCAACTGTGGCAGACGCGGCGGTGATGCCGCAAACGCGGATCCATGATCTGACATTTTTGGTGGATCAGAGTTTGGATGTTTCTTGTACGCCGGCGATGGGGCGCAATGCGGCGGGGACGTGCGCGTACAATCGCGCGCTGGAGACGAACTCGATTTTTTCATCGGGTGGCAATGCGCTGACGGGCACGAATGGAGCGGGCGCAGGGTGGGCTGCGGGTAATTGCGCGATTGCGATGCCGGCAACGACAGGCGCGGCGGGCAATGGATTGAAGCTGGCGGTGATTGATAATGTGGAGATCGCAACGACGGGAGTGGACCCGCAACAAGCGAACTATCCGGGCGCGCACTCGACGCACGTGTGCGGAATGTATATGGCACAGTGGCCGCAGTGGAGCGAGTTCAGAAATATAGATATGATCGGATTGAATACGGGGATTGCGCTGGGAATGCCGGGGAATGGAATACCTGCGGGCGTGACGGCGGATGCGAACAGGTGGCAGAACATCACGATGCAGGTGACGCATGGATTTACCACTGTGGCCGGCAGCAACAATGTGATGGATAACTTTGTAGTGCAGGCGAGCAATTCATCTGCGATGGGCGAGCCGCCGACGGGATTGGTGCTGGATTTTGCGAAGGCGCAGCAGGGGTGGTCGGTGCGGAATGAGGTAGTAACGCCGACATGGATACCTGTGCAGCCGAAGTTGACGGTGACGGCGAGCGGCGGCGCGGTGACAGGGATTGCAGTGGGGCCGGAGCATGGATTGGGATTTGATCCATATGGTTCGACGGTGGCGGTGACGTTCAGCGGCGCATGCACGGCTCAGGCGAATGCGAATGTGAGTACGGATGGATCGATTGGGAGCGTGACGATTGTTGCGGGCGGCGTGGGCTGCTCGGGAACGACGACGGCGAGCGTGAATGCGCCGGGGACGTGGGATACATCGTCTGCGGTGAATTTGATTGCGGGAAGTAATTTGAGTTTTGTGGGCGGAAGTTTGCAGGGCGGCAATGGCGGGTACACGGTTTGGAATGCGACGAACTCACAGGTGAGCGGTGCGCAGATGACGGGCGGTGGTGTGTACTCGACGGGGATTTCGTATCCGGCGATGGTACTCAATGATGGGCTGGGAAGTTTGAATGGGAACAGTTACACGGGAAGCGCGAACAAGTTTCAGCAGATTGGATTGACGGGTGCGCTGAAGGACAAC
>DAHXOQ010000232.1:0-2922 GCA_027364815.1 Acidobacteriaceae bacterium
TACTTATGCATACCGTTGCGTCCGACAAGAAAGAGGTTGCCGATGTTATCAACGTAATCGCGAATGAGATTGAACTGGTCATAACTTCCGAAATATGCGGGATAAGTTTTGGGAACGTGGACGACGTGCGAATCTTCAACATCTTCGGCATTGAGGATGCCGATTTTGGCGACTTCACTGATGGCGAACGAGGACATTTCTTCATCGGAGAGTTTCCAGAGCGGGTCAGTTTCGTTGCAGAAATATTCGAGGCCGATCCAGGTCTTTTGTTTGTCGGCAACTAACCAGGGGCTCCAGTTATTGAAGATTTGCAAGCGGCCAACGGTGACATCGGGCTCCTGAATGTAGATCCAGTTGTCCTTAAGCTTGCCGCCGTCGTCTTCAGTGACGATAAGTTTTCTGGAGAGGAGTCCGACGGTGATGAAGTCGCGGTACATGAGTCCTTCACTGACGTCGACGACATTTTTCGGAACTGGCGAGCCGATGGCGCGGATGAGATCGCGCACGGGCATGGTGGAGAAGAAGTAATCGCCGGAGTAGGTGGTGCGAATTCCATTTGCGTCGATGGCTTCGATGGAGCTGATGTTGTTGTTTTCGACATGGATGCGATCGACGTTGAGGCCGTGGTGAATTTCGCCGCCTTGTTGAAGGATGAGTTTGGCGGCGTGTTCCCAGAGTTGGCCGGGGCCGAACTTGGGATAGAGGAAGCGCTCGATGAGCGAGGTTTCAGTTTGTTTTTGCGCGATGCCGGAGCTGCGCTTGCTGAAGAATTTTCCGAAGTAATGTTTGACGACGGCGGTGAGCGAGAGGCCTTTGATGCGTTGCGCGCCCCACTCGGCGCTGATCTCGTGGCAGGGAACGCCCCAGACTTTTTCAGTGTAGGACTTGAAGAAGGTAAGGTAGAGCTGGCGGCCGAAGCGGTTGATGAAGAAGTCTTCGAGGGTTTTTTCATCGCGCTGCGGCAGGATGGCGGAGCGCATGTAACTGAAGCCGCATTTGATGGTGCGAGCGAGGCCCATTTTGCGCAGAGTGTCGGCGGTGATGCGAATGGGGTAATCGAAGAAGCGGCGCAGAAAGTAGATGCGGCTTTTGCGCTCGCGGATGAGCATGACGAGGTCTTCAGTCTCGGGATTGTGGGTGAGGGATGTGTCGGGGAGATCGCGCTGTTGGCCCTGATAGCGGAGTTCGCCATCTGGTTGAGTACCGGCTTCAACAGGCATGAGGTTGAGCCACCACTGCATGACGCGGTCAGATTTTGAGAAGAAGCGATGGCCGCCGATGTCCATGCGGTTGCCCTTGTAGCGCACGGTGCGTGAGATGCCGCCAATATCGTGGGAGGCTTCAATAAGGATGGGCTTGATATTGGTTTGGCGCAGTAATTCAAGGGCGGCGGTGAGACCTGCCGGTCCTGCTCCGATGATGATGGCGGTGCCTTGTTTCATTCCTTGATAATCTCCGTGGCGAGCGAGGGGCTAGGGAAGTGATCGTGTGAAAGGGATTGAATGGGCTGAAAAATTCCCTAAGTTGCTGGTGGAATAGCGCCACACTATTGAATCGGCTGGATTTCAGAATACTGGAGTTCTCAGATGGCTGTCCAACGCGCAGGGGTAATTAGCCAAAGTATTTGCAGGCGATGGTGCGGGGGACGATAATGATCTCAACTGTGAGGCGGACGAGGTGAATCGAGGCGCCGTCCACTCACCTTATGCACGCGGTTATCGTCAGAGTCGTTGATGGCAGTCATAATTGCCTGTTTGATCGGGCCCATTTTTTAAAAATCTGGAAAGGTTCGTTGAGGGCAGAGATATTTTATCTATCTATGAAAACACCTGCAGCGGAGATGCCAGCGAGCGCACATCTTGACCGGGTAAAGCTGCGAGCGGAGCTTTTGAAGTGGTACATGCAGCACAAGAGGGATCTTCCGTGGCGGGATACGAACGATGCGTATTGCGTTTGGGTTTCTGAGATCATGTTGCAGCAGACGCGTGCTTCGGTGGTGGCGGATCATTATCGCGTCTTCATACAGCGATTTCCGACAGTAAAGGCACTGGCCGAGGCGCACGAGCAGGAGGTGCTTGCTCGATGGAGCGGTCTTGGCTACTACAATCGAGCGCGGAATTTGCATAAGGCGGCGAAGTTTATTGTGGCCGAGCTGAAGGGCGTGTTGCCGAAGAGCGCGGCGGAGTTGCGAAGATTGCCGGGGATTGGCAGTTATACGTCGGCGGCGATAGCAAGCATTGTGCACAATGAGCCGGTTGCGGTGGTGGATGGAAATGTGGAGCGCGTGATTGCGCGATTGACAGGGCTTGAGGTTGACAAGAAGAGCAAGTCGAAGCGGGCGATTGAGGCGGTGGCGCAGGAGCTGGTTGAGCGTCGAGAACCGGGGGATTTTAATCAGGCGATGATGGAGCTTGGCGCGACGGTTTGTGTGCCGCGCAATCCACCGTGCAGGAATTGCCCGATAGCGTCGCACTGCGTGACACGCGGGGAGCACAAGACGGCGCCACGGGCAGCGATGACGAGCATGGATGTCAGCTATGCGCTGGCGACGCGATTGCGTTATGAGCTGAAGAAGGGGAAGGGAAAACGCTGGCGAAGGCGCATTGCGGCGGGAGGTGCTGCTGATACAACGCGCGGCAGATGAGACTGTGATGTCGGGAATGTGGGAGCTGCCGAAGTTGCGCAGCGAGAAGATTCCAGTGAGCGAATTGCGCATGACGTTACGCCACGCAATCATGCAGGTGAACTACAAGGTAAAAATACGGACGGTAATAGAGCCGGATGTGGAGAATCTGATAGCCGAAGCGCCAGCGGGGCGCGAGCAGCGGTGGGTGGCGATGAAGGATGCCGAGGAGATGGCGCTGACGGGCCTGGCGCGCAAGGTGCTCAAGCAGGCGAGGCTGCTTACGGAGAAGATTGAGG
>DAHXOQ010000232.1:2932-4615 GCA_027364815.1 Acidobacteriaceae bacterium
TGTTGATTCGAGGAGTTGATTCACGAATCTTTCAAGATTTTGAGCGCATCCAATTGGTCAGAGAAGCAGGTAGAATGGAGAAGCAGGCTTTCGAGCGCACTTTCCCGTACTTCCTCTGACTCGAATGATTATGCATATGCTCCGCTGTGGAGCGCAACCTGAGATTGGCAAACAACAACTCTGAGATCCACAAACAAATAACAATTTTCAATTAACAAATTCAAGCAACAAGGAGAGATATCAATGGCAAGCAAGGCATCTGCTGTGTGGACAGGTTCACTGAAAGAAGGCAAAGGAACCATATCAACCGCAACCGGCGTACTTTCAAACGCCAATTACTCATTCGCGACCCGTTTTGAGGGTGCGGATTCCGGCACGACCCCCGAAGAGCTGATAGCAGCGGCACACGCGAGCTGCTTCTCGATGGCGCTTGGCGCGCAACTCGGCGGAGCAGGATTGACACCGACGAAGATTGAGACGCATGCCGCGGTGACACTGGCGAAGGTTGGCGAGGGTTTTCAGGTTACGAAGATCGCACTGACGACGACGGCGCATGTGCCGGGAGCAAGCAAAGAGGTATTTGACAAGGCGGCAGCGGATGCCAAGGGTGGCTGCCCGATCTCGAAGTTGTTTGCGAACAACACGGAGATTTTGCTGGATGCGAAGCTGGTCTAAGCTGGGTTGCGTAAGTAAAGGCAAGTGCAGGAAAAAGCCAGCCGATTCAAGATGATTGAATCGGCTGGTTTTTTTATTTATGGCGCAGATTGTTGTGTGGCGGTGCGGGCGTTGTTGATGAAGGCACGAATTTTGGCGGGGTCCTTTTTTCCGGGCGAGAGCTCGACGCCGGAAGCGACATCGACGCCCCAGGGTGCGAGGAGGCGGATTGCTTCAGCGACATTGAGCGGAGTGAGACCGCCGGCGGCGATTAACTTCAGGGTGCGGTCTTTAGTGAAGAGATTATCCTGTGCGGATTCCCAGTCGAAGGTTGTGCCGGTTCCACCGACGGCGGAGGCAGTGCGCGAATCGACGAGGATGGCGTCGATGGCGGGGATTTGCGCGAGGCGCTGAATTTGACCGGCGGCATTGGAGTGGAAGTGGACGACATGCAGGATGCGCAGAGATGAGCCGAAGTGCGCGCGGAGCTGGGTGGGCAAGTTGTTCTCGGTGGCACCATGCAGTTGAACTCCGGAGAGAGAGCAGAGATCGACGGTGCGCAGGATTTCAGCGAAGGGTGCATCGACGAAGACGCCGATTTTCTCGATTGCTTGCGGGAGATGCTGCGTGATGGCGGCGACATGCCCGGCGGTGACGCGGCGTGGACTGGGCGCGAAGACAAAGCCGATGGCGTCAGCGCCTGCTTCAGCGGCGAGTAGCGCGTCATCGAGCGATGTGTTGGCGCAGATCTTGATCCACATTGGAAATCCCTCTTCTGTTATTGTGCGGCAGCTTTCAGAAGCCCGGCGAGTGCGAGGCCGGGGTCGGGTTGACGCATAAAAGTTTCGCCGATGAGGAATGCGTCGAAGCCGGCGTTACGGAGTTGAATGATGTCGGTGGAAGTTTGTATGCCGCTTTCAGTGACGCGGACGAGATTGCGCGGGATGCGATCGACGAGTTCTAGGGAACGATTGAGATCGACTTCAAAGGTGACGAGGTCGCGATTGTTGACGCCGATGGCTTCAGCAC
>DAHXOQ010000233.1 GCA_027364815.1 Acidobacteriaceae bacterium
TCTGACCACTTCGTTTCCGGCGCGTCCTACCGAGAGCCGCTGTAGCCAATGCGGATGCGCCGCTCATTTCTCCAACGCTCCAGATCCATCAACCAATGTGTGTGAACAGCAGGCGGGCAAATCGGAGGCGGGCCCTCGTAAATCGGATGCAGAGTCATACATGCAGGTGCCGGAATCTGCTGACCACGAGGCCAATACTGCGAATCCTGCGCATTAGCTGCGTTACGCATAAAGAGACTTGCTGCTGACAAAACCACACCCAGCATGAAGTATTCCCACTTCAAAAAACTCTTCGCCATGCCCCACCCATTTCCTGATTAGTTCGTTTAAAAAAAGCTGAAAAAAACGCTGCTCTGATGCTGATGCTAAAGGACACACATTCAAAGTAATTGGATTTTTCAAAATCTGTGGTGAAAAACTAGTATAAATTCCACCTTGCACCACAGAAGAGGCGTTAAAGCAGCATCCACGTTACTGAAGTGTTACAAGCTCGATTCAGGAACACTCCGATCCAATTGAAAAATCTCATTTATTTCGGAACGGCAACTCGATAAATCTCACTCTCATTTTGTCTGGATCCCCCAAAAGCGACCTTTACTTTTTGGGTTGATTTGTGCCTGCACTGAACAGTGCCTCAACTTCATCGCGTGTGGGCATCGCATCCGCTGCGCCGGGCCGCGTTACTGAGACGGCTGCAGCCGCTGAAGCAAATTTGGCCGCCGTCACTGGATCTTTTCCTTCCATCAGCGCCACGGCAAATGCGCCGTTGAAAGAATCCCCAGCGCCAACTGTGTCCACGGCCTTCACTTGATAAGGAGGAATCCACTCCGCACCACCGCCAGCCTTCAACAAATAGGAACCTTCTGCGCCGCGCTTCAAAATTACACCATCAACGCCCTTCGCCAGCAATTGCTTAGCCGCCTGCTCCGGCTCCAGATCTTCTCCCGACAAATAAAACGCCGCCTCTGTTTCATTCGGCGTCACCCAGTTCGTGTTCTTCCACAGCAGATCAGGCATTTTTGCTGCAGGCGCTGGATCCAGCATCAGAGGAACTCCGGCCTCCTTCGCAATCTCGCTCACTCTCACCACCGTCTCCAGCGGCAGCTCCAGTTGGCAGAGCACCATCCCCGCGTTGCGAATTCTTTCAGCCTGCGCATCCACCACGGCGGGTGTCACCTTCCCATTCGATCCCGGCATTACCACAATCGCATTCGTCGCATCCGCCGCCAGCACAATGAAGCCGATTCCTGAGGGCCCCTGCACGCGGCCCATGCCTTCAATCCCACCTCCTGCAGCCTTCAAGTATTCCAGCAGAAGATCCGCATAACCCTGCTCGCCAACCAGCCCCACCATCTCCACCGGGTATCCAAGCCGCCCGACTGCCACTGCTTGATTCGCACCCTTGCCTCCGGGGGTCTGTGAAAAATCCGTGCCAATCAACGTCTCCCCAGGCTCAGGAATCCGAGGGCTCCGCGCAACCAAATCCATATTGATGCTGCCCACCACCACAATCGGCTTCCGAGTTGCACTCATCACGATCTCTCCTCTTTCAAATCCTTACAGACTCCGCCAAATCCCGCTGTGCTCATTCTCACAGCCGAAAGACAATGTTTGACACTATCCAAATTGTCGATTGTCCTGATTCATTTATTCAACGTCAATACGGGCGGTAGAGTGCAGCAATTTGAAATCTTACCATCTGGGTATTTTCAGTGGTAGATTCGCCCAAAAGGAAACCCCTTCATCCGAAGACAAAGGGGCGGGGAATTCATACAACTTGCATAGGTATTCATTGAAGTCGAAAGGGATCCGACTCAATTGACTGACTCTTGTGATCAGTTTCCAGTAATGGAGGCACCGTTTTGGATTGACAGAGTCACGTTGGGGAAGACGATTCCATCAAGAACCTGCGTGCCATTGACCTTGGTGATGGAAACGCCGGTATAGTCATGCTTTTCGTTGACGAGCTGAGCCTTGGCGGTTACTGAGGGCTTGCCTTTTGCTGCAATCGTGACTTGAACATCTTTTCCAGTCCCAGTCCAGGTCACTTTGTAGTCACCCGCTGGGAGTTGAGTTGCTCCGACCTGCACCGTCCCAGTGAAGGTCACTACTTGCGACTTGTTCGCCGCAAATGAAGGAAGCGTAAAGAGGACAAGCAAGAACGCTATGGCAAATGAACGTTTCATAAGTAATCTCCTTGAATGAGCCGGTGCGGAGTCGCTACGTCGCAGAGCGACGCTTGCTCTGAATTCGCCCGGAATAACTAGACCTTAGAGCGATTCATCAAGAAGAAAAAGCTGCAACGGGTATTGAAAGGGTAAAATATCAAATAAGTCTTTTACATAGTTCGTTTTACGACCTCAACTGGCCGGTTATTCCGACCATGTATCATACATTTTTTTGCACAAAACAGGATCAATTCCTTATTACCAGGTTTCAACCTTCATTATTTCCGGGGGGCCGGGGTGTCCATCGGTCAATTGCGTCCGGATCACAGCCTCAATATTTAGGCGATCCCAGTCCTTTGGAGCTTTGTCGAGGAGGGAATTGAGGTAATCAGGGTTATAAAGAACCTCACTTGCCGCTGCAGTGCCGCCGCTTAAAATACCTGCAATGACAATGAGCGGTTGCCCAGTAGTCGTGTCGTGGATACGGGCGACGATGGCATAGTCACTGATGATCTTCTGATGGGTTGAATCCCACTGAGATGACCAATAGATCTGAGCAGGGCTTTTTCTGTCTACGATTCTCTGTACACCGTCTTTTGTTGCAAATCCAAAGCGCAGATTCTGGGTGAGTCGCATAGTCCAGGAATTATCGAATCCGCCAATCAGCACAACGGGGCCCTCGCGCAACTGCTCAAAGCTGGTCTCCGAGGCAGGGAGGACACGGAAGGCGCCGTGGCGCGGCACAAGCGGAACAATAGTACGGGCGAGGGTGAGCACGTCTGAAACATTCAATTGAGCGGATGCTGATTTGCGAACAGTTGAATCGGCGTCGTGAAAGACGCTTTGATATTCAGGTGAGTCGGCAGGCTCACCCATGCAATAGGTAATCGGGTTCAGAGTTGAAGTGAATGGCTTCCAGAATCGGTCAATCTTCGATGGCTCTTGAGCCGGCTTGTACCGGCCAATTCCAACCCCCGCAACCAATGCAAGCAGGATGGAGAGCGTAAGGAGAGCCCAGCTTCCTGAACGGTTTTGGCGAGGTTCGCGAACTTCGGAGCCAGTGATTGGAGAGGAGCCGTTATCGGCTTGTGGAGGCTCCAGCTGGATGGATACAGCATCGACTTCAGCTGTGTCAGGTCTTGCCGGCTCAGGAATACGAAATGTTGGCATATACGAGCCGGCGAAAAGCTCAATAACCAACTCACCCGAATGTGCCGGATCATAATAATACTGAATCAGCCGCTTGCGCACTTCGGCGGCTGAAATCCTTACAATTGGGTCGAAGTTGACATCATATTCCGGTTCGCGCCCGAAAGCCTCGATTCCAATTGTTCGCTCTTTCAGATCAGCGCCATGCCCCAGAAGCGTCTGTTCAACGATGTATTCCAACAGTACCGGATATCGCTTGCTATGTGTGAAGAGCGGATGAGCCAGCAACCGATTGAGCTGATTGCGAACTGCGATGGGTTCGAGCGGGCTATTGGATCCTGGCGACTCTTTCCCGGGTTGCTGAATCATCGCTTTGGACCTCAAGAAAAAGCTCTAAATGAATTTTATTCCGCGCGTCGTCATCGCGATGCGGCAGTACTCTCTCAATTAATTCCAGCGGCACAGGTATTCACGCTGAATCGCTTTACCCAATCATACGTTCCTGGATTCGAGCATGTCGATGGCAACCATGTCACGAATGCACAGGTACTTGAAGGGTGCATTTAATTCGTCGGTGTGAAAGAGAGCTTTGAATCGTGTTGTTCAGGGGTACAAATTAATTATTCATACCGGCTCATAGAAATTGTTTTCAATAGAACGCCGCCATAGCCACCGCACCGAGCCCCAAGAGAAAAAATACAAACATTAATCCCAGCAGCACCTTTGCAACCTTCGGCGACCCGGCAAACTCCTTCCAAACAAAAACTCCCCAGAAGGCTGAAACCATAGTCGCGCCTTGTCCAATTGAATAGCTCACTGCCGGTCCCACCATGTGCGCGCGTGAAGCCACAAAGTTCGCAATCGTTCCCGTGGACCAAATCATTCCACCGAGCAACCCTGCCAAATGCCAGCCGATCGGCGCTTTCCAATATGCGCCACCATCCACCGGCGGTTTCCCATCCAGCGGCCAGCGCATCAAAATCAAATTCGCGGGCACAGTCGAAATCAACACGCCCAGAACAAAGAAAAACGCAATCGCATACGGTCCCGGCGCAGATTGCCCACCCGGAGCCGCTTCCATCGACTTCGCCACCAGCGGATAAAAACTCCCCATCAGCAGGCCGGCAATCAAGCTCAGCAGAATCCCGCGTGTACTTGCAGCCTTCGCCTCGCGCTCGCGTTTCTTGTACGCCGCCGCATCGAGCACAATCGCCACCATCACCAGCGCCACTCCGCCAAACAGCAAGAGGGGATTGCCGGCCGGCGCCACCAAATAACTAGACACCGCGCCTACC
>DAHXOQ010000234.1 GCA_027364815.1 Acidobacteriaceae bacterium
TCTCGAAGAGGCACTGACTTTCGACGACGTGTTGCTCGTTCCGGCGTACTCCGAGGTGCTGCCGCGCGAGGTCTCCCTGTCTAGCCAACTCACCCGGCAGATCCGTCTGAACCTGCCGATCGTCTCCGCGGCGATGGACACCGTCACCGAGTCGCGCATGGCCATTGCCATGGCGCAGCAGGGCGGTATTGGCATCGTGCATCGGAAGCTCACAATCACGGACCAGGCCGGCGAGATCGACAAGGTGAAGCGGTCAGAGAGCGGAATGATTGTGGACCCTGTGACGATTGAGCCGGACCGACCGATCGCCGAGGCGCTAGAAGTAATGCGTCGCTTCAAGATCAGCGGCGTTCCGGTGACGCAAGGCAAGAAGCTGGTCGGCATTCTCACCAATCGCGATCTGCGTTTTGAAACGCGCACTGATATTCCAATCGGCGACGTGATGACGAAAGAAAATCTCATCACCGTTCCGGTTGGCACCACACTTGAAGAGGCAGAGCAGATTCTGCATCACCATCGCGTGGAGAAGCTGCTGGTCGTCAACGATGCATACGAACTCAAGGGCCTGATTACGGTCAAGGACATTCAGAAGAAACTTAAATTTCCCAACGCCTGCAAGGATGATCAAGGACGCTTGCGTGTTGGCGGCGCAATTGGCGCGACAGGCGATTTCCTTGAGCGTGCCGCAGAGCTTGTGAAAGCGCGCGTAGATGCGCTGGCGATTGATTCTGCGCATGGCCATTCATCGCGCGTGCTTGAAGCGGTGCGTGCAGTGAAAAAGGCATTTCCGAATGTTGAACTTCTTGCCGGCAACGTAGCGACGTATGAAGGCACGCTCGCGTTGATTGATGCCGGGGCGGACGCAATCAAAGTTGGCATTGGACCGGGATCGATTTGCACGACGCGCATGGTCACCGGCGCGGGCATGCCGCAGATTACTGCGATAGCAGAAGCGTACCGCGCGGCGAAGGAGCACGGTGTGCCGATCATCGCCGATGGCGGCATCAAGTACTCCGGCGAACTGACGAAAGCGATCGCTGCCGGCGCGAGTTCAATCATGATTGGATCGCTCTTTGCGGGCGTGGATGAGAGCCCGGGCGAGACGATTCTTTACCAGGGCCGCAGCTTCAAGAGCTATCGCGGCATGGGTTCGCTAACTGCAATGAGCCAGGGTTCCGGCGAGAGGTACTTCCAGAGCAGCGCCGATCTTGAGAGTGCAAAGAGCCGGCCAGACAGCCTGACGCAACGCGAGAGCGCGAGCCAGAATCGGCTGGCGAAGTTTGTGCCCGAGGGCATTGAAGGCCGCGTGCCTTACCGTGGGCCGCTGGAGTCGATGGTCTTCCAACTCGTAGGCGGTTTGCGATCAGGCATGGGTTATGTTGGCTGCCACTCGATCGCCGAGTTGCAGGAGAAGGCGAAGTTCGTGCGCATTTCGAATGCCGGTTTGCGCGAGAGCCACGTGCATGACGTGATTATCACGCGTGAAGCTCCGAACTACCACATGGAGTAAATTTCGCTTGCAAAAATGCAGATTTTAAGGCGAAAACGGTCTATATGAGAGCTAATTTCAAGGCAAAAATGGCTTGAAATTAGCTCTCTTTCGATGTGCTTCTCTGTGGTCAAAAACTGCAATTTCTTTGTTTTTTGCCGTTTGATGGATTCTTGACACGAAATGCGAAGAAAAAACCGGGTAGGGGGAGGGGGGGTGCCCTTGTGAAACTGCGCAAATATTGGAGCCAGCGCCAGGTGTACGCAGAGATCGCGCATGGATTGATTTTGCAACAGTGAGGGCAATTATCTGCAAAGCTCAAGTTGTATTTGATATTAGATGCCGGGTTATTTGACCATTGCTCGCAGAGTCTACTGATTGTAGTGAGTAGACGTCTTAAAGAAGAATTTGAAAATGGCCGTGAATATTACAAATTGGAAGACAAATTTTAAATGAGTCAATGGACCCTTGGGCACATCCAAATGGTGAAAATCTTGAATTCCATGCATATTCAGCTTTTAGATGAAAGCACCAGCAAATAGCCGAGATTATATTGCCAACTAATGAGCACCTAAAAAACGCAGACCCAATCATCAAGCAACTACTGTTCCAGCATTGCGCAAATCCTGGGACCGCCTTTTTAGCGATATCAATTTTGCGCCCAAAAAGCAGAAGGACGTGAAGAGTTATTTTGTTAAAAAAGTTTGGCGAAGATGAAGTACGGGATCGTATCGCCATAAAAATCTAAAGCGCTCTGAATCCTCTCTGTCCTTCAAAGCACTAATTTCTTGAATCTCCTATACATATCTTTCTTTGATGTCATAAAACGCCGCATATACCGATAGTTGAGTAGGTTGAGCCAGATACGCATCTGCGCATAGGATTCACTGCCGCGGCGGAGTGTGAGCAACTCGTAACAATCCTCAACCAGCCAATGAAAGCAGACGTCAGGCGCGTAGTACTTCTCCCATTCTTGCCGGGCTCGCATGCCCAATTCAACAGCACGATTCTGGTACCACTCCAGAATCTCCGGAATCCGCAGAAGATCTTTCTCCGGAATTGAAATACTGCACGCGTCCCAATCAACGCGCGCCGGATAAATCCAGTCATCGGACAAGATTACCGGAGCGCGCCCTAACTGCATCGCTTCAAAAAGGCGAATGCTTCCCCGCCCTAATCCGCGCGGGCAAAGCACAAACGCGCTCTCGCGAATGCTCTCGACATAGCGCGAGTAGAATTCGTCACGCTGATCTTCAGCGCTCCAATTTTTCATTGCCTCGCACAATGCCGTCGTATCTTCCACAAGGAAACGGTCTTTGGGCAACAATGCAAGTTGAAGCCGCAAAGGGTGACTTGAAAACGATCCGCGAAATGAGCCCAGATAGCGCGGGTTTTCTATAGACTCATGAAAATCCAGATAGGGATTCTCAGCGCGACGCAAATAATATCCCGTACGTGTACGCGTTGGATTGTAGTGTTTGCGATCAAGTGATGCATACAAGCCAGGCAAAAACGGCAGCGAAAAATCGCCGGGATCAAAAACGAAACATTTCTCTCGGAATTTTTTTGTGTACTTGTGGTGCCGAATGGTCTCGGCAAAAAGTCCCTGACCGGCGACATCAGCAAAGATAATCAAATCAGCTTCTTCTGGATCATGAGTCAAGGTATGAATGCCGAATTTGTCCAGCGCCGCGCTTTCAACAAATCTCTCGTATGCGCCACGGTGCAGTTCATTCACACTTGGGTCTTCAAGCGATGTTGTGTAAAGCAAAACTTTGGCCATCCGGAGTCCTAAAAAACATGTTCAGGATAGCACGGCCTCATCTTGCGACAGGGCGGCGAATCGGGGGATGCGCCGCTTTTGATTTTGACGGCCAGTCTCAATAGCGGGAGCTTTCTTATAGGTTCAGAGCGGTTGCCTCATCCTGAACTCATCGAGCGGAGAGCCACCACCCATCGCCTGCGCACCAGCAAGATTCGTCGGGGTGATTGTTGCAGTGGAGTTGCCGGACTTGATGCCAGTTTCCGTGACGAAAGGCTGTCTCCAAGGCCCACACCGCTTTCTCCTCCTGCGCGCCGATGCAGGGAACAAATTCCACTCCGCAGAGGAAGCGGGCGGGATAAGTTTCGTTCTCCCATTTTGTGATCAGCAGCATTGCGCCGGAGTCATTTTGTGGCTCAAGTGGAAAGAGCAAGCGGCCATTGATGTTCAGTGCATCGAGCCAAACCGCCAAGGGTTCAGCCGCAGCGGCGTTCACATAAAGCAGATCGCAATTTGGCAGAGGCGCTTCAGTTCCTGATCGGCAATGCACCTCAACTTGAGGGAACCCGGCAAGATTGGCTGCGGCTCTCTTTGCCAACTCCGGCTCAATTTCGTAGGCGTCCACGTGGCCGGATTCGCCAACGAGTGCGGCGAGGATGGCTGTGTAGTAACCCGATCCAGCTCCAACGTGGACGGCACTCTCACCTTTCTTTGGCGCCAATGCCTCCAGACACATGGCGTGCAGGCTGGGCTGTCCGTTGTTCAAGCCGCGGCCTACGCCGAGCGAGACCATTACATCTTGGTAGAGAAGCGCGGGATCGTCCGAGAGAGGCTGGGTGCGCATCAGGGACGAAATAATCCTTCACGGTGGGGGACCGAGAAACTTTTCGCGCGGAATGGTGGCAAAGGCTGCGGCAATCTCTCTGCCCGGGCTGATGGCTGAATTGATTCCGGCCTGAGCCATGATTGATTCTGCGTAGGAATTACGTCGGGCCTGAAGCTTATCGATACTGTTCGGGGTGGCGTGGTTTTGTTTTGTGCCCAGAGGAGGGGAAGGGGTTAAATGAGGCCAGTGGTATTTCATGACCAATCTCCCAGAGCTGTGCTCGTGGACTTCGACCGGGAGCTGTAGCTGTTTTCATTATGAGAAGTTGTTGGGCTCGATGCAAGATGCTGTTGTTCGATTCACTGCCATATGGACTATCCCAGGTCTCAAAAACGAGACTTGGGGAACTCGGCACCTAGCATCCGGTTTTCATTTTCAGATGCTCAATCATTTCACTATAAATAATAAT
>DAHXOQ010000235.1 GCA_027364815.1 Acidobacteriaceae bacterium
GAGTGGGATTGATGCTGGGGGGGCATAACGTTTAGAGGCGAGGGAACAGGGATTAGGCGTGAGCAGTGATGCGAGATGGAATTCGATTTCATTGTGCACGGAAGTTTTACTACCAGCGATAGTGCTCAACTGTTAAGAGCTACGCAACGGCCAGCCTTCTTTTTCCCATTCGGCTGGTCGCGGTGCGAACTTTGATTTCGATGTCATAACCCAGCCGGTTGAGACACTGCATGAGTTTTTGCTCGGAGAGATTGTTGAAATCGCCGCGCATCAGCCACGCGACCTTGGCCTGTGAGCTGCCCATCCGTTCGCCAGCCTCCGCCTGCGTCAAATCAAGACGCCGGATGGTGCGGACAATTTCAATCACAAGACCGGATTTGATTTGCAGCGCTTCTGCATCAGGCAGACCAAGATCGGCGAAAACATTGCCGGAACTGCGCTCGAATTCAATTTTGCTTTTTGCCTTTGTCATTCCATAACTCCCTGGCAATTGCTTCGGCCATTTTGAGCCGGGTATGAATCATCTCCACATCCCGTTTTGGCGTTTCAATTCCACTCTTGCTCTTCTTCTGAAAACAGTGCAGAACAAAAACCGCTTCCTCAAATCGAACCGTAAAGACGGCGCGATAAGTACCCGCTGCATCATCTTTAATGATTTCCAGCACACCGCCGCCGGCAAATCCCTTCAACACTTTTGTCGCATCGTGCCGCTCACCATGCTGGGCAACATTTAATGCGTGGCCGAAAAACCTGCGTACCGAGTCTGGAAGGGCAATCAAGTCCTTTTTACTGCTCCCAACCCAATACAACGGCTTCTGAATGCGCTTCACCATTTATTATACCAGAACTGGTATTAATTACAATTTGCTGATCTCTGAAGCGGCTTTGCGCCCGAGGCGGATGCAGTCGGAGATGCCGATGCCGTCGTAGGCATTGCCGGCGAGATAGAGGCCCTTTAATTTAGCCACGTGGTCACTGATGCGGGCTTTGCGGTCGTTGTGGCCGACGGAGTATTGGGCCATGGAACGCCGCCAGCGGGTGACGCGGGTGGTGATGGGAATGGCGGTGAGGTGGAGAATATCCATGAGCTCGCGGCGGACGGTTTCGATGAGACTGGCGTCAGATTCGGCGAGGAGAGATTCGCCGCGCATGCCGCCGAGAAAGGCTCTCAAGACGGCTTGGTTCGGCGGAGTGCGGCCGAGGAATTTGCGGTGGACGAAGGTACAGGCGAGCATGGCGCGGCCTTCGCTGGCGGGGACGAGGAAGCCAAAGCCATCGGGGAGGTTGATTTCGGAATCTTTGTAGACAAGGTTGACGGTGACTGAGGAGGAGTAAGCGACGCCGGTGAGATCGGCGGCAAGTTCGGCGTCTACCTTCTCGAGCATCTTGCCTGCGGCCCAGGCTTGGGTAGCGATGATGACGGCGTCGTATTGCTGCGTTGTAGCCTCGCTTTCGCCGGTTTTGACGAGCCAGCCAACGCTGATAGGTTCAAGCGATGTGACTGGCGTGTTGAGGCGGATCGCAGTTGGATTCAGTTTGGCGGTGAGAGCTTCAGTGAGCTGTTTCATTCCGCCTTTGAGCGTGGTGAAGATGGTGCGGGCCGGTGCGGGTTTGGCGGCTGAGCCTGAAGTTGAACCGGGTTGGACAGCGGCTGAGACTTCATTGGCGCGCTTCTTCATCGCGGCTTTCATTTTGCGGTGACCGGCCAACATGCCTCGGGTGAGAGAGCCGTACTCCTGCTCCATTTCGACGAGCTTGGGCAGAACGGTTTGGGCGCTGAGCTGGCTGGAATCGCCGCCGTAGATTCCGGAGAGCAACGGATCGGCGAGACGGTCGACAGCTTCAGGACCGTAGTGGCGGCAAACGAGGTCGGCGACGGATTCGTCGCTGCCATCGGTTTTGCGCGGCGGATGAAGCAGCTCAAGGCCCATGCGGATTTTGGTGCCCCAGCTGAACAAACTGGTCATTGCGGTGGGGATGAGCTTGGTGGGGATGAGGAACATGAGGCCGTCAGGCATGGCGATGAGGCGGTTTTTGACGACGATGAAGGTTTTGCGGGCTTCGTCATTGGAGCCGACGAGCTGGTCTGCGAGGCCGAGTTCGCGGCAGAGTTCGGCAGCCTGGGGTTTCTCGGTGAGGAAGGAATCGGGGCCAAGTTCGAGGACAGCGCCGTTGACAATCTCAGACGAGATGACTCCGCCGAGACGGGGCGAGGCTTCAAAGAGCGTGTAGGGGACGCCGTTTTTTTCAAGTTCATAAGCCGCAGCGAGACCTGCGACTCCACCACCAATGATTGCAACGCGCACGCTGACCTCCGAATTTCCGCTCATCTAATACTGTAAGGGTACAGAGCGGGGGTGGGTTGGGGGAGTGATTCGAGTCACGAATGAGGGAATATGGATTTGGAAACAGATGAGGAGCGTCAAGCGTCGAGCGTCTAGTCAATAGTGACAATGGGAGAATTCCGTGATGAGTGCAGAGAAGGTAGGGAAAAGGGAATCATCTTCCGCGCTAACCCCGCAAAAACCCTGTAACTAATTACCTTCTTTCGCAATCTAAGCAGCTGTGAGGTCAACGATGAGATTCCCCAGGACACTTTTGTTTTTGATTGCGATTGCGGTGGTGGCATTTGTTTTGCCGAAGATGATTCATGCTGGCTCGAAGGGTCCAGTGCCGGCGGCGGTGGTGGATGATCCGTTGGCCGAGAACTCGAGCCGCGAGAAGGCGGTCTTTGCCGGTGGATGCTTTTGGGGGACGCAATCGGTCTTTGAGCGGGTGAAGGGCGTGGTGGCGACACCGGCCGGCTACGCGGGCGGATCGAGAGATACGGCGACCTACGACCAGGTAACGCCGGAGACGACGGGACATGCCGAGTCGGTGGAGGTGGTCTATGACCCATCAAAAATTACGTATGGCCAGTTGCTGAGGATTTTCTTTTCCGTGGCGCATGATCCGACGCAACTGAACCGGCAGGGGAATGATGTGGGTACGAGTTACCGTTCGGCGATCTTTACGGAGAATGATGATCAGCGCAGGATTGCGGCGGCGTATATTCAGCAGCTCGATCAGGCTCATGTTTTCCCGAGCAAGATTGTGACCGAGGTGACTCCGCTCAAGGGATTTTATGCGGCGGAAAGTTATCACCAGGATTATGCGCTGCACAATCCGAACAATCCTTACATACAAGTTTGCGACAGGCCGAAGGTAGAGGCGCTGAAGCAGCAATTTCCGGAATTGTTTGTGGATTACAAGGGGAAGTAAGCGGAGTTAGCGTTGTTAGCGGGGCTAGCGGAGTTAGCGCTAGCCCTATTTTGCTGGCTCTGAAATCAGGCGAAGGGTACGAAGCGCATCGAAAACGAGTTCATGCAGTAGCGCAATCCCGTCGGCGCGGGGCCGTCGTCGAAGCCGTGGCCGAGGTGGCCGTCGCACAGTCTGCAACTAACAGCGGTGCGGACCATCATCAGGGAGCCATCGACGGTTTTGACGATGTTCTCTTCGGCGATGGGTTGATAGAAGCTGGGCCAGCCGGTGCCGGACTCAAATTTAGTCTCGCTGGAGAAGAGGGCGAGGTCGCAGCCACGGCAGCGAAACAATCCCGCGCGGTGCTCATTCCAACTGTCGCCGGTGAAGGCGCGCTCGGTGTCTTCGTGGCGGAGAATCAAATAGGATTCTTTGGGGAGAAGCTGCTTCCACTCGTCATCGGTGCGGGTGAGGCGGGGGATGGTGCGCGTGCCGGTACGGTTGCCCTGGGCGTCGAAATCGATGATGGTGACCATGGATGGACCCTCGTTTTCCTGGAGTGGTTCAGCGGCGTGGACGGTGGAGCGGCGCAGGCCCCAGAAGGCAGCTGCACTGAGAGTTGCGGCGGCGGTGAAGATGAAGGCGCGGCGGGGTTTTTCCGGGGGCCCGGATTTTTCTTCAAGCGCAGGGGTGTCGTAGAGATTCAGCATGGGGAAGCCTCTCACTTGGTTAGATAGAGATGGAGGGGAAAAGTTACGGATTGTTAGCGGTGTTAGCGGTGTTAGCGCGGTTGTGGGAGAACGAAGTGAATTCGTATCCCACCCTGTCCGCAGAAAAAGCGGAAAGGATGGGGCACGGAAAATTTAGATGAGTGTAGATAAAGATCGCAGGGAAATTGATTGCCTGCTCCCTGCTCCCTGCTCCCTGATCCCTGTTCCCCGTTCCCTGTTCCCTGATTTCTGACCCCTGAAAATTCGCTCGTACAATAGAGATATGTCCACAGCCGTCCGTTCGCACGCGAAGATCAACCTCGGTCTGGGGGTTGGTGCGCCGCGCCCGGATGGATTTCATGGGTTGACGACGGTTTACCAGACGCTGGAAGTGCACGACATTGTTGAGGTTGACGCGCGGCTGGCGGGAGCGACGCGGATTGAGATTGAATCAAACTCACCGCTGGTGCCGACCGATGCACGCAATACGGCGTGGAAGATGGTGGCGCTGGCGCTTGAGGCGCTGGGCGTGACGGCCGAGGTCAAGATACTGATTCATAAGCGGTTGCCCGTCCAAGGC
>DAHXOQ010000236.1 GCA_027364815.1 Acidobacteriaceae bacterium
GTCACCGGTCCGCGCAAATTCCCCTTTGATCCAACCAAGCTCGTCTGGCCAAGCCCACCCAGCATCGGGCGTATTCATTGGCTGGATTATTTTGCCGGCGCCAAGATCGACTACACCGAATCTCCCAAAACAAAAGCCAAGGCCACATGGATGGACAGACTTGCCGGCGAACAGAGTCAGAGCGAGAAATTCAATCCTAAAACTTTCCCATTCCAACTCATCGGGCCTTGGGGCATCGCTGTCGATTCCAAGGGGCTCATCTACGTCTCAGATCAAAAAGTCGGCGGCATCTTCATCTTTAACCCCGTAACACGCGATACGACCATGATCGCAAACGGCTACCAGGCACACTTCGGGTGGATTAACGGTATCTGTATCGACGACGACGACCGACTCTTCGTCGCCGACGGAAAAATGCATCGCGTACTCGTCTTCAATCCAAAACACGAACTGGAAGCTCAGGTCAATGAGGGACTTCAAGACCCCGTCGGCATCGCCCTCGATACGTCAAACCGATTCCTCTACGTTGTTGATACACAGCAGGACCAGGTAATCGTCTACGATGCTGACACGTACAAGCTCCTGCGTCGCATCGGCACAGGCGGCAAAAATCACTTCCTCACCACACCAGGCGACTTCGGTGCGCCTCAGGGTGTAGCAGTCGATGGCGATGGGGACGTCTACGTCACAGACACGCTCAACAACCGCGTCGAAATCTTCGATGCCGACGGAAATTTTGTCAGCCTCTTTGGAAAACATGGCGATGGGCCCGGCTACTTCGCTCGACCTAAAGGAATCGCTATCGATAGCGATGGACACATCTGGGTCGCCGATGAAGTCGAAGACCGCCTTCAGGTCTTCAATCGCGATGGACAGTTGCTCACTTATATCGGCTTGGGCCACGGTGAATTGCCCGGCCAGTTCAAAGCCCTGGTTGGCGTCACAATTGACAAGCAGAACCATGTCTACACAACCGAGCAATACCCGGGACGTTTGCAGATCTTCCGTTACGTAACCGACGCTGAAGCCGCTGCTGAAAAACAGAAAAAGGATGAGGAGCTACAGAAGGCTGCGGAAAAACGCCAGAAAGCCGGCGGCAAACCGGCCGATGCCGTGCCGCAAACTACACCCGCTGCACCTTCCGCGACTCCTGCTACAACTTCGGTCGCCGCGCCTGCAACACCAGCGCAACCTGATACCGCCAATCCAAAAACTGACGCAACACCAAAAAATTAATTCCGGTCTCTCACACAAAATCAATAGAGAGAGCCCATTCTCGTTAGCTTGAGAATGGGCTCTCTCTTTGAGTATCCGCCGAAGGCGCGGCTGCTACAAGCAATGCTAACTCCATTTAAGCGTATGCACTGAATCAGCCGGAAGCTCTACTTCCAAACTATTTCCACCCATCAGCAACTGAATCCTTTTCGTCGCTGCGCTGCTGTTCGTCAGCACCATAACAAAGCTTCCATCCGGATTCCGAAAACCGGCATGAGTCACACCGGTTCTCATCTTTCCGTCAACGATATCTGAACTGGGCAGGCCTTGAATCGGCGTAAGCGCACCCAAATGCTCAAAATCTCCTCCACCAATTCCATTTGTTGCGATCAGCCGCGCCCCACGCTTCACGTGCCGCGAGAAATGCGCCAGCGACCAATACAAGCCAGTGCGCGTCACCTTCTGTGTGCCATTTTCAACGCTCACAATTCCACCGCAAGGGAACGGCCCCACATTCGGCTTGCCCACCTCGTCAAGCGCCAGGTTCCAGCACGTAATCGACTGCGCCCAGTTGTTCACAATCCCGTTGAAAGTCTCAGCGCCTTCGGTCCAATTCGTCAGGTAATCCGGTTGCGTGTAATCCGCACCGCCCTCGGTCCAGTGCGCGCCTATCTTCGGGAAGGCCTCATGCACGCGCGTCATTGCTGTCGCCTCGCCCACGTATCCATGCCAGGCAACACCGTCCACATACGCGCTCATCGGCGGGAAGCTCAACTCGTCAATCACGCGTCCCCACAAATTGTAGTTGTGATCCAGTATCCAGATCTTCGTATCCATTCCAGCCTTGCGGAGCACCGGCCCCAGGTGCATCGCCACAAACATCATCTCGTGTTCCTGCGCCCAAAGGCATGCAGGCATCCGCCCATCCTGTTCCGTATCCAATTCGTTCTGAATCGTGACGGCATTAATCGCAACACCCTCAGCCTTGTACCCTTCCAGAAACTTCAAAAAGTACTTCGCATACGGTCTAAAGCTCTTAGGCTGCATCGCACCACCCAGCATCGACCCATTCGACTTCATCCATCCCGGCGGACTCCACGGCGATGAAAAAAGAAACAGCTCAGGGTTCTGTTTGCGAGCCTCGCGAAGCATTGGAAGTATGTAAGCCTTGTCATGATCAATTGAAAACTTCTTCAACTCCGGATCCGGCTGTTCGCTCTCGTCAAAGCTGTAAACCGTCCGCGAGTAGTCGCTCGACCCGATGCACGTTCTGCAAACATTGAGCGCCATCTCCTCCGGCGCAAAAAACTCATGCATCAGTGCCGCACGCTGCTCCTCATGAATCTGGCTCAGCACATAGCACGTCGCATCTGTCATCGCCGCGCCAAAGCCCAGCATCTCCTGCCGTGCAGCGCCTGCGTCAATCACAATTGCGTTGGCCGCAACCTCACTCGCCGGCTTCCACTTCAACGATTCTCCCTGCGCATGACGCTTCTCGCGGTACGTCCCCCAAACCTGCACTGCTCCCGGCACTGACGTCGAATCTGCCCAAGCTGGAATGTCTCTTGTTAACGCCATACCCGCCACTGCAACTGAAGCCGACTTCAAAAATCCTCTGCGTGTTCCCTGCGTCATACCTTGTCCCTCTCGCTTTCCCACTCCTCAGTTATTATTGCTCGTTCCTCACCTGCATTTCAGTGCTCAGCCTTTCAGCACCTCATCAATCGTAATAATATCCACCAGCCCATTCGCTCCAAAAATCGCCGGCATCACTTTCTCCGCTGGCCACTTGCGCCTGAGTTCAGCCACCTTATCCGTCCCCGCCCTGTACGCCGGCAGATACATGCGTCCCAGCAGCGGATGCCTTCCCCACGCGCCAGAGAGCTTATCCGCGCGCTCCTCAGTCACCAGAAAATCTCTGCGCAGCGCCGTCGCAACATCCTTCTGCTCTCTCTTCTCGCCCCAAGTCAAATACGACGACTGATTCTTCGCATCATCCTGCAACAACGCCAGCAGCACACCAATCTGCAAATCCTCATCCGGCAGTTGCTCCACTTCCGTCACTCCATGCGCAATCAGAATAGCGTTATTCGCAATCCCTTCAAACAATGTCGCCGCGCGTGTGTTCATCGTCAGCACCGTTGCTTCAAATCCCGCCAACCCACGCACATACAAATCCTGCAGGTAAGCAAATGTCGTCACATGTCCCGGCACCACCTCGTGGCTCACCAACTGCTCAAACTCAGGATATGTAATCTGCAGCGAAGCGTTAATCTCATAGCTTGCCTCATACTGTGGGCTTCCATCGGCATTCCTGGCGCGGCCAATATAGTTCATCGATCCCGAGAACCATGCATCCCGAATCGGCAGAAAATCAATATTCGCTCTTGGAACACGCGCAAACTCCTTCGGCAACCACGGAATCAGATTCTTCGCGCTAAGATTGTCAAAGTACGCAATCACCGCCGCGCCCAAACCACGCACGCTCGCCATCGGAATTACGCGCTCCTTGCGCCACGCGTCCACCGCTGAAAGTAAACCGCCTTCACTTGTCGTCGAATATCCAGCCCTCCCCAGCAACTCCGCAACCAGCAATCGCTTCTTCTCCAGCTTTGATGGCTCCGGCTTCTTGCCCGTCGACGCCTCCACTGACCGCTCATACGGCACCGCATCGCCCTTCCCTAACACCTCCATCGCCAGATCCCACATCGCCTCCATGCACTGAGCCAGGCCATTCAAATAACTTCCACGCGTCCCGCCAATCTTCTTCGCCTCGCTGCGCATGCCTTCAATCGCAGCAGGCAAATTCACTGCGCGCAAATACTCATCCACTGCTTCGCGATCTAATCCCTTTGAAGCAACTCCGCCCGACTCTCTTACTTTCTTCGCCGCCGGATGCGTGTACGCAAGCGGCAACGCTTCATCAGAGAACCAGGAGTCCGCAATAAACCTTCCCGTTCCCGAGGCGCACATCACATCACCGCCCCACAACGTATCAATCCCCAGCACCGCATCCGCTAAATACATTCCAATTGCGTCCATCACTGCTCCTTTTCGCGCTTTTGCGCCCAAATCCACACATACACACACAAGCCCACAAACAGCGCTGCCGAAATCATCTGCGACACCATCTCATTCCCATAGAATGGCGTCTGCACCAGATCCTCGCGGTACCACGGGAACAGTCTAAGCCCTGCACCAAAGACACCGCCCAGCGCACCACCAGCC
>DAHXOQ010000237.1 GCA_027364815.1 Acidobacteriaceae bacterium
CGTGAGCGTGCGCAGCAACTCTGCAATCGTCGCCTCCGCCACATCGCCCTTGTCCATGGCCACTTCCGCCGCATAGATCTCATTCACCAAAATCATGATCGCGGCAATACAAGTATTGAAGTGCCAGCGACCTTCAAAGTCCTGCGTGATCTTGGCAATCGTCTGATGCAACTTGCGCAGCAACTTCAACTCCACGCCTGCAACATCACCACGTTCACCCTTCGCCCCGCGCGCGTCTTTAGCGTACTTAGTCACCAATCGCCAGACGCGCCCCAGAAAGCGGCTCACTCCGGCAACGCCATCCTCCTGCCAATCAAGATCCCGATCCGGCGGCGCAGCAAACAGCGAGTACATCCGCGTCGCATCCGCGCCATAACGCGCAACCATATCGTCAGGCGAAACCACATTGCCCTTCGACTTCGACATCTTCGCCCCGTCCTTGATCACCATCCCCTGCGTAAACAGCCGCGTCGCAGGCTCATCATTCTTGATCAATCCCAGGTCGCGCATCACCTTCGTCCAGTATCGCGAATAAATCAAATGCAGAATCGCATGCTCCACGCCGCCAATGTACTGGTCAATCGGAAACCAATACTGCGCTACCGCCGGCTCAAACGGCTTCTTCGAATTCTTCGCATCCGTGTACCGATAGAAGTACCAGCTCGAATCGACAAACGTATCCATCGTGTCCGTCTCGCGCCGCGCTGGCCCTCCGCACTTCGGGCACTTCGCATTCACAAACTCCGCCACCCTGCTCAGCGGCGATCCACCCTGCTGCGTGATCTCAATCTGAGGCGGCAACAGCACCGGCAACTCCGCGTCCGGCACCGGAACCAATCCATCTCCCTCGCACATCTTCTCGCAGTAGAGCATCGGAATCGGCGTTCCCCAATACCGCTGCCGGCTCACACCCCAATCCTTCAATCGATATGTCGTCTTCGCTTCGCCAAATTTTTCGGCCGCCGCAACCGCCTGTAATTTCTTCTGCGCATCCTCGCAGTTCATCCCGTCATACTCATCCGAGTTCACCAGCCGGCCCTCTTCCGAGATAAACGGCAACACTTCCGCATCCTCACTCGGCGTCAGCGGCGCAATCACACGCCGTACTTCCAAACCATACTTCGTTGCAAACTCAAAGTCGCGCTCATCATGCGCCGGAACGCTCATAATCGCGCCCGTCCCGTAATCCATCAGGATGTAATTCGCCACCCAGATCGGCACCTTCTCATCGTTGTACGGGTTCACCGCAAAGTACCCTGTCGCAACACCATGCTTTTCAATCGCACCCACATCGCCGGCTTCGCGCGCCTTCTTCTGTTCTTCCAGCAGCGCGTCAACCTTCTTTTTCAGCTCCGCGCTCTTCGCGCAAAGCTCCACCGTCAGCGGATGTTCCGGCGCCAGTTGCACACTCGTCGCGCCAAAGATCGTGTCTACTCTGGTAGTAAACACGCGAATCTTCTGCCCTCTATCTTCATCCAGCGAAAAATCAACCTCAGTCCCTTCACTCCTCCCAATCCAGTTGCGCTGCATCGTGCGCACCTTCTCGGGCCATCCTTCCAACTTGTCCAGCCCCTCCAGCAACTCCTCCGCATACTGAGTAATTCTGAAGAACCACTGCACCAAATCCCTCTGCTCAACAATCACATCCTCGTGCCGCCAGCAGCATCCATTCACCACCTGCTCATTGGCCAGCACCGTCGCGCACTCGCGGCACCAGTTCACCTTGCTCTTCTTGCGATACGCCAATCCCCGCTCATACATCCGCAAAAAGAACCACTGATTCCACCGGTAATACTCAGGCAAGCACGTCGTCACTTCTGTCGCCCAGTCATACCCCAACCCAAGCCGCAACATCTGCCGCTTCATCGCTGCAATATTCGAGAGCGTCCACTCTCGTGGCGGAGTATTGTTCTTGAGCGCCGCATTCTCGGCCGGCAATCCAAACGCATCCCACCCCATCGGGTGCAGCACGTTGTACCCCTGCATCCACTTCGACCGCGCCAGAGCATCCCCAATCGAGTAGTTGCGCACGTGTCCCATATGCAATTGCCCGCTCGGATAGGGCAGCATTTCCAGCACATAATACTTGGGTTTTCCGCAATTCACAGGCTCAGCCGCATAAAGCGACGCATCCGCCGCCCAACGCTCCTGCCACTTCGGCTCAATCTCCGCCGGCTCATACCGCAATTCTTTTTCGTCTGCCATAAGCTTCTAGTGTAAACGGGAATGCACGTCCATCAACGCAGTAACTTCCTTAACCAATTCGGCGTCTTTCCATGCAACTCAATTTCCTGCCCATTTTCACGTGTCGCGACCAGGCGATATTTCTCATCGAGATCAGTATTGTCATATACCCGAACATGCGTCAGTTCTACCAACGCACGCTTTAAATTATTCATCGTACGTGGAAAACGCTCAATCAATTTTTGCTGGGGTACATCATGGCCCCCCTCGGTGACTCGCATCGCCACGCGCACATCAGAAATCTCGGGCTGTTCTATACCAATAAAAATCAGTAAAACCGTGTAGCCTGCTTGTTCCGTTTCCTTGAGAAATTCCAACTTCTCTCCAACTGGATCAGAAAACACAGTCTCAAAAATAAAGCTTTCACGCTTTTCTACCAGTTGCCGCCTCATCTTGTCTGCAATTTCCGCTGCTGCATATGCTCCCGTACTAAGTTCGAGAGCAAGCATATCGGCGTTGACAAAATATAAATCTGTATGCGACAGAACAGCGTCGTAGAAAGTGCTTTTGCCTGCGCCATTCGGACCAGCCAATGCAACGACTATCGGTCGCTTATCAAGTATTTCTGTCAAGCCCATGTCGCTTGCTCGCGCTTGCGCGATTTGCCTTGAGCTGTTGAAGGACCAGGACGAGCCTTTACATTGACTCTTTTATTTGGCGTGCTCTTGGATTTCTGCCGTCGTAGTGATTCAGGCACATGCTTGATGAATACACGGTTCACAAAGCGCCCCACGGTCTCGGATCCATCCTCATCAATGCGGACGAGCAAACCTGACGGGCCATCCAACTGCTTGTAATGAGGAAATGGTTTTTTCGCCAAGGCCTCATCTACCCATTGACGACCCTTCGGTTTACCTACAGCTGCCAGTGCCTCAGACAAAGGCATTTTTCCTCTGGAGCGACTCAGCGCCATAACCTGCTCACCATTGAGCATCGATTCCAACATTCGCCCCAGACGCGCCCAGAACTCCACCTGCCCCGCAATAGACCTCTCCTGCACCTCTGCTGCTATCCGCGCATCCAGCACCAACGCATCCGACAACTTCACTGGCTGACTCATCGGCTCACCTCTCAACCGAAGAATATCACCAGAGGTAGCATTTTGCTACCATCTTTCCTCCGTGCTGAAGACGGCAGAATCGTAGTACACATCTTCAACATCGCCCATCGTCACAAAATTTATGAAGATTGATCCCGTATTTACTTGTCCATATACCCCATTAAACTCATCTGGTGATCGACAAAGATAAACGTCGCACCGCCCAGCAAAACCAATGCAAGCACCACAGCCACCCCGCGCCACTCAACTTCCCCTTGCTCATGAGCAGAAATGTATTGTCCGTCGTCATGCTCGGAAATATAAACGCCAGCACACCCAGCAAAATCAATGGCGGCGCTAGAAACGCAAAATGCCCCGCGTATGAAATCTCCTCCGCATGCTCACTCGCCTGCTTGAGCGGTAAATAAATTGAGAAGTACCCGGCAACCACGCCAATCACAAATAAGAGAACGCCCTGCAGTCGTGACCCTTCAAGTGGTGAGCTTTTCGGTGCATCGTTATTGTCGTTCATCGTCCTCTCCCTTTTGCACTTGCGCCGTTTCGTATCACTTTACCAAATCCAGCAACGCTTTCACATCCATCTCATCATCTCCCGGCTCATCCACCGGTGTCTCTGCTATAAACGCCGCATGTGCAAAACGCTTGTCATTCAGCAACCGTCTGAACGGCTCAAGCCCCATCGTACCTTTGCCAATATGCTCATGCCTGTCCAGTTTCGATCCCCGCGCCGCTTTCGCATCATTGCAATGCCACACCTTAACCGCCTCAAACGTCACCGTCTCGGCAATCTGCTTCAGCGTCTCCTCATATCCCTCCGGCGTCACCAGATCATACCCTGCCACATGCGTATGGCACGTATCCAGGCACACCCCCATCGGCGCATGCGGCCTCAACCGCGCCACCAACTCAGCTACCTGCTCAAAGCTCCCACCCAAACTGAACTCCGCACCCGCCGTATTCTCAATCAAAATTCTGAAGTCCGCACCCTGCCACACAATGCCATCAATCGCGCGCTCAATCGATTCCGCCGCCAGCCGCAATCCCTCCTCCCGCGTCAGCCCCTTCCAGCTTCCGGGATGCAGCACCAGGTACTCCGCGCCCAATGCCAGCGCCCGC
>DAHXOQ010000238.1 GCA_027364815.1 Acidobacteriaceae bacterium
ATACGGGCCTGGGGATGGATGAGGTCAATGCGGGTGTTGTGGCGCGGGCTGCGGCGGCAAGGGCGGCGGCGCTGGCGGAGACGGGCGACAGTCCCGATGAGCTGAGCGATGCAGCGATTATGTTGCGCGCAGCGGCAGGGGATGACAGCTGCTTCAATTTCCTGGTGGCGAAACACCACAAGCCGATTGTTCATTTTTTGACGCGTATGGTGAGGAACCAGTCGATTGCCGAGGAGTTGACGCAGGAAGTTTTTCTGCGCGTGTACCGGTCGCGCACGAGTTATAGGGCCGAGGCGAAGTTTACGACGTGGCTCTACCGAATTGCGACGAACCTGGCTGTGAATCATGCGCGTGACACAAAGCATGAACGTACGGCGCAGACGATTTACCTGGACGAGCCGGATTCAGAGACGGGAACGACACCGGATGTGGCCGATGCTGAGCCGACGATTGAGAAGCGGATGGTGGAGAACGAACGGATGGCGGCGATCAGGGCGCATGTGATGGCGTTGCCGGAGCGGCAGAGAATGGCCGTTCTGATGCACAAGTACCAGGGATTGGATTATCGCGAGATTGGAGAGGTGCTGAAGTTGAGCGAGTCGGCGACGAAATCGTTGCTCTTCAGGGCTTATCAGACGCTCAGGGAGACACTGAAGGAATTTGTATAGGGCTGCGCGTGCGGCTGATTTGAAAGGCGAAATTGCAAGACGGAATGGCAAGACAAAATTGAAATCACCTCCTGGAAGGGGGAACGACAATGGCGAAGAAGATGACAAAATGCGATGAGTTGGCAGTGGCCGAGATGCTGTTTGAGCCGGAGAAGGCGAGCGCGGCGGTGAAGAGTCATGTGGCCGAGTGCGCAGCTTGCACGAAGCAACTGGCTGAGTTGCGCACGACGATGAGCCTGCTGGATGAGTGGAAGGTGGCTGATGCGAGCCCATACTTTATGACGAGGATGGGCGCGCGATTGAATGAGGAGCGCAGGGCCGAGCCGAAGAATGTGCTGGTGCGAATTTGGAATAAGCTGGCGTATGGGCCGCAGAGAGCGGTGCGTCCGCTGGCGGCGATGGCGCTGACCGTGATGCTGCTGGTGGGTGGTGGCGCGTATGTGGGCCTCTCGGGAGTTTGGGAGCCGCAAATGCCACCGTCGACGAACGCGGCAGTGGTTGTCGATTTACAGAACCTGGACAGCAACGCGCAACTGCTGGATCAACTGGAAGCGATGTCGAATGCGCAGGACAATGGTGATTAAATATTTGTCTGCTGGATTGAAGATTTCTGAGTGAGGCAAGCAGGGTGAAGGCACGGGTGACAAATATGTCGGGGGCGCTGCTGAAGATGCTGGCGCTTGCCTTGATTTGTCCGAGTGCATTGATGATGGCTCAGCGGGAAGTTGTGTTTGGCCAGGCGAATCAATCACCAAGGCCAGCGTATCATCCGAATCAACCCGCGCCGGGAACGCAGAATGGACAGGGCGGAAATGTGAATCAACCGCGAGCGGGTGGCGCGCAGAAGCCTACGTTAAACGGGAAAGGAATGCGTCCAACGGATCAGTTTCGTCAGGGAGTACCACCGGGACATTTGGCAGATTGGTTGAACCAACATCGTAATTTGCCTCCGGCGCAGCAAGAGCAACTGCTGCTGAAGGACCCGACATTTCTTCGACTGAATCCGATGGAGCAGCGTAAGGTTCTGAACCAGCTTCATCAGATGGAGACAATGAATGACCAACAGTTGCAGCGGCGAGTGGCGCGCGCAGAGTTGATAGAGCATCTTTCGCCAGCCGACAAGATCGAGGTGAATGCTTCAGCGGAGCGGATGAGGGATTTGCCACCGGAAAGAAGGCAGATGCTGAGGAGGGCATTTCAGGATTTGCGCGGAGTTCCGATGGAGGATCGCGATATGGTGCTGAGTTCTGCGTATTACAGGAAGACTTACAGCCCTGCGGAGAGAATCATACTGCATGATGTTCTCAGGGTTGAGCCGTATGAGCCGGTTGTGCCGCGATGAATATTTGGCGGATGAAAAAAGGGAGCGCGATTGCGCTCCCTTTTTTATTTGCGGAAAAATTATTCGTTGGATTTGACTGCGCCGACCATGGATTGCATGATTTGTTCGGAGACGTCTTTAACGGCGGAAGGGCTGTGGGAGAGAAAGAGTGTGTTGGTCTTGTCGCTCTCGCCGATGGATTTCAGAGTGTCAAAATATTGAGTGACCATGACGAGTTGCATTACGTCCTTTGAAGTTGCGCCGTCGACGCATTTCTGGAATTGCTCGATGGAGACTTGAAGGCCTTCAATGATGGCCTTGCGTTGATTAGCGATGCCCTGGCCCTGGAGGGCTTTGCTTTCGGCCTCGGCTTCAGCCTTTTTGACGACGAGAATTTTTTCGGCTTCACCACGTGCGTTGGCAGCGACCTGCTCACGTTGGGCGGCGTTGATGTCGTTCATAGCGGATTTAACTTTTTGGTCGGGGACAATGTCGGTGACGAGTACGTTGACGATTTCGTAACCGAAGGTGGCCATGTCGGCGTCGAGTTCCTGCTTGACGGCAGCGGCGATGCTGGATTGGGTGGCGAAGACTTCATCGAGAGTCATGCCTGGGACGTGGCCGAGGATGACCTGTTCGACGTAAGACTTGATTTGGGCGACAGGGTCAGAGAGTTTGTAGAAGGCGTCGTAGGCTTTCTCTGGGCGGACACGATTTTGGACGGAGATGGGAATGGTGACGAAGACGTTGTCCTTGGTCTTTGTCTCCATGGTGAGGGTGATTTGGTTGACGCGGAGGCTGATGCGTCCGGAGATGGAATCGAGGAATGGGACTTTCCAATTGAGACCGGCCTCGGCGATGCGTTGAAATTTGCCGAAACGCGTAACGACTGCGACCTCGGCGGTACGGACAGTGAAGAAGCTGCCAAAGATTATGTAGAGGAAGAGAAATGCAATGACGACAAAGACTACGAGGACAGCCATTTCCATAGCAGGCTCCTATTACATGATGGTTCTAACCACAGAGCGATTATACAGAAGCTGGGATTAAGGGATTCGTGCGCGGAATTCGATTCTGGTGTTGAATTTGATCTGATTTGCGGTACCGGGACGTTGAGCTTTCAAGTGTGAAATATTCTATGAAGGAATGCCCGTTTTTAGTAAAAAAAAATGGGGATGTGATTAATCGGTTAGCCATCTTGAAAAAATGATGAACAGTGATTAGGGAGCAAAATGGACTGAAATTGTGTTTGTGATTTGACTCTTAGGCAAGCACTACTGTTACTGAACATTGGTCTTTGGACGAGCCTCCATTCAAATTCCACCTAGCTTTCTTTCATCCGCCGTATATGCTGTCACTGAGGGCTTGTGCTCAATCCAAACTCTGCTTACGCCCGAGACCGCGTCCTGCTGGTTCATGCAACCGGCAACGCAAATGTGCGGCAATCAGTCCTCGCCCTCCTCGAGTCAGACCAATTCGCCGGCTTTTGCACCACCTTCGCTTGGAACCCTGAAAGCCGCCTAGCCCGTCTGCTTCCCCGCCGCCTGAGCTCCGAGCTAAACCGCCGTGCATTCTACGGTATCCCCGAGCAGTACATTTACTCATACCCCTGGCGCGAAATTGTCCGCCTCGCTGCAAGCCGTCTTGGTTTGACCTCTCTTTACAGCGGTGAGACAGCCCTCTTTGGCATCGATGCAATCTACCAGGGCCTCGATCGCCGCGTCACTCACGATCTAGCACGCGGCACAAAATACAATCCCTCCCCCACCGCCCTCTACTCCTACGACGATTGCGCCTTCCACTGTTTTCATGAAGCCAAGCGTCAGGGGATGCGCTGCATTTACGAGCTACCCACCGTCTACCATCGCTCCCTCATCAAAATCATTCAGGAGGAGCGCGAGCTCAACCCTGAGTGGAGCCTCGCCTGGATCAACGCCGATGACAGCGCTGAAAAGCTCGCCCGCAAAGATGAAGAGATTCGTGCCGCCGACGCCATCTTCGTCGCCAGCAGCTACTGTGCGCAAACGCTCAAGCTTTTTCCTGAAAAACTCAAAGGCCCCGTCTACACCCTCAACTATGGCTCACCCTCCGTCGGCCTCGAGCGCACTCTAACGCATCGCGATGACCAGTTGCGAATTCTCTACGTCGGTTCCATGAATCAGCGCAAAGGCATCAGCTACCTCTTCGAAGCTGTCGACCAATTGGCCCTCGATTACAAACTCACCTTGATCGGAAGCATGAGCGCAACTTATAAACCAAAAGTTCTCACCGATGCTCTCGAGCGCTATATATGGATTGACTCCGCCCCGCACTCCGAAGTCCTGCGCATGATGCGCCAGCACGACGTCCTCGTCTTCCCGACGCTCTCCGATGCATTCGGCCTCGTCATCTACGAAGCGATGGCC
>DAHXOQ010000239.1 GCA_027364815.1 Acidobacteriaceae bacterium
CCGCAGATGCGGCTGCAAGTCGATTGCTCGAAAATGCGAATGCGGCAATTCGACTCCATACAAATGAGCCGCAAATGATGACGAGTATTATGTTGGATGAATTGAAGTGCCGCAACGAGTTCACAGTGAATGCGCTGAAGTTGGCGCGAGAGCAATTCGATTTGAATGTGCAGCAGAAAACTTTCTGGAATGCACTCAAACCCATCGCTCGCTGATATTCCGTCTTGCAAGAGTACGGCTTCAGTCGCGCCGTAAACGCCTCAATATGAATTCGGTCTTTACAGGCTGAGGAAAACTTTCAGCACAGCTTCGCATTTGCCTTTTCGGAGGGAGCCGGGGGTTTTAACCCCCGGAAAAAGCTTCAGGTAGCAACCGCGGCTTTAGCCTCGGGCCTTTAGTTTTATACAGCCACATAAACGACTACGCCGCTTTACCTATCTTGATAGAAACTGGAATTTTGGCCGCGGCGAGCATGTGCTTGCAATGCCTCCCGTAGGGAGAGCACGAGAATAGCCCAGGGTGTAGCGCAGCGGAACCCTGGGTTCGCTGCCCCAAAAATCCGCGCCCCGGAGGGCCGGCCGATTCACCCCCACACAAACCGCGGATCGTAATCAATCTCGTGCTTTTTGAGGATGGCCAAAAACTCTGCCTGAAAATCGCGCTTCTTGTGGTGTTCCTGTTGCCGCGAAATATATTGCAGGGTCGCGCTGAGCTGGCCTTGACCGATTGAGAACGCTCCATATCCTTCTTGCCACGCAAAATTCTTGTGGCCTGAATTGTCATTCATCCACTTGGATGAAAAACTCTTGATCTCACGCATGGCCTTGGCAATAGGCAAAGAAGAGGGTAAGGACAAGAGAAGATGTACGTGGTCGTTCATTCCGCCAATGGAGAGAGCTTTGATTTCGTGTTGCCTTGCAATTCCACCCATGTAAGCCCAAAGGCGTGGTTCTATGGGTGGAGTGATAAGCGGGCGGCGTTCACAGGTCGAGAAAACGCAATGAAAGAGTGAAGAACAATAGGTGTGTCCCATATGGGAGGTAATAGTAATTCATTGATTTGAGGGCGTCATTCATCAGGGCGGGTTCGAGCGGCCCTCCGGGGCGCGGGGTTTTTGTTTGTTCAATCCCAGGGTTCCGCTGCGCTTCACCTTGGGCTATTCTCGATCCTCCCTCCGGGAGGGTGTATTCATCTACACGTTTGCAGATCATTACCCCCATCTGTCGCATAATGGTTCTGTAGACAAATCTCCGGCTTCTCCTTGTAGGAGACCCCGGAAAACTGAATTGCTTTGATGCGTTGATTTGTCCCTGACTCCTGATCTCTGACCCTGTTTTCAAGATGGCTAACCAGATAGTTAACATCTGCGCCATCGACGTAACATCAACTCTCAATAAATCAACAACATAACACTCTAAAATCTCTAAAATTCACCTCTAAAATATTCAAAATATCGGCTGTGAAACTGTGACACCCACCATAAACACCTCAAAACAAACCACATCCACTCAAAAAAATCACTCAAAAACCCTGAAAATCCAGAAACTGTGAAACTGTGCACGATCTCCTATATCCGCGCCACCCACGCCTCATAAATCTCCTGAAAAATATCGGCCAGCGACTTTGTAACCGACCACTTAGGATAGTGGCCTTTCATTTTGCTCAGATCGCTGATGTAGCAGATGTGGTCGCCGGAGCGGGGTTGGTCGAGATAGACGCTGCGCATGGGTTTGCCGGAGATGCTCTCAATCATTGCGAAGGCTTCGAGGATGGAGATGCTGTTGGAGCGGCCGCCGCCGAGGTTGTAGACTTCGCCGCTGCGGGGCGCGCGGATGAACTCGGCGATGAAGCGGGCTACGTCATAGGAGTGGATATTGTCGCGGACTTGCTTGCCCTTGTACCCGAAGATTCTGTACTCAGTCGCAGTCAGGTTGCAGTAGATGAGGTAGCTTAAAAATCCATGCAACTCGACGCCGGAGTGCGAAGGGCCGGTGAGACAGCCGCCTCTCAAGACACATGTGTTCATGCCGAAGTAGCGGCCGTACTCCTGACCCATGATGTCGGCGGCGAGCTTGGATGCGCCGAAGAGTGAGTGCTTGGATTGGTCGATGCGGAAGGTTTCAGGGATGCCGTTGAAATCTTCGGTGCGCGCGTATTCCCAGCGTGTGGGGAGTTCGGTGAGGAGTAGCTCGTTCGGTGCGTCGCCGTAGACCTTGTTGGTGGACATGGCGACGAAGGGCGATGCGGGAGTGAATTGGCGCGCGGCTTCCAATAAATTAAGAGTCCCGACGGCATTGATGTCGAAATCGTCAAAGGGGATTTGAGCGGCGAGGTCGTGGCTGGGCTGGGCGGCGCAGTGGACGATGGCGTCGGGCTTGATGGCGAGGATGAGAGAGAGGATTCCGTCGCGATTCCGGATGTCGAGTTCGTGATGGATGAAGCCGGGGATTTTCTCGGTGAGTCGGGATTGGTTCCAGCGGGTGTCGCCCTGAGGGCCGAAGAAGACGGAGCGCTGGTTGTTGTCGAGGCCGTGGACTTGCCAGCCGAGGCCGGCGAAGTAGGTGCAGACCTCGGAGCCGATGAGGCCCGATGAACCAGTGACCAGAATGCGCATGGGGAGCTCCGATCCTTTTTGCGGGGGTTACCGCCCCCAATACATTTTTAAGACGCATTGTGGCCCGACTAAAGTCGTGCCCTGTTACAAAACTACAACGCGATGATTTTATTACAGCGAGAGCCTATTCATTCCCCAGATTCAAAAGCGAGACCTGTATCACCCATAAAGTTTGGACAATTACATTGTCGCGAACCCACCCTCGGCGCAAAAACAAAACCGCGCCGAGGGTGGGGCACCTGATTTCAATGGTGGAAAATTCAATCGCTATTCGGTTACGGGGATGCCGAGGAGGTCCGGTTCGGGGGATGGTTCGTCATCTGGATGCTTGATGCGTGGGCCGCGGATGAAGCCGCGGATGGCGTTGATGAAGATCGAGCGGAGGTGCGCGGCGGAGGATGCGGCGGTGAAGAGGATGGCGTGGAAGGTGCTGTCAATGCGCAGCTGGGTGAGGAAGATTATTTGGGTGGTGAGGATGAGGGCGATAGTGGTCCAACTGGAGGACCAGTAGATCCAGCGGCGAGCGGTGCTCATGATCCAGACGACGCTTGTGAGATAGGAGAGGCAACTGCCGAGGAGGAGCCAGCCGATTTCGCGGCGCAAAGTTGAGTATTGCGGGCCGAGAATCCAGAGGAAGATTTGCGGGGCGAGAAAGCCGAGGAGACAGATGGCGGCACAGATGGAGATTGCGATGGTGAGAATCAGGAAGAAGTTGGAGGCGACGCGATTTTTTGGTAGGCGCGCCATGAATGGCTCGATGATGGCGGTGTTGAAGCTGGTGAGCAGAAGAAAGACTTGTGCGAGGCGGCCGAGTCCGCCGACTTCGGCGATGTTTTGCGTGTTGCCGAAGATGGAGATGAGGAAGATGGTAATTTGGCTCTGTAGGGCGTAAAAGATGTGGCTGGGGAGATTGGGTAAGACGTAGTGAATCATCTGCCGGTTGATTTCCGGCTTGGCATTTGGGGAGAGGAGGACGAAATCACGAGAGGCGCGGCGGAGGAGGGTGCCTTGCATGAAGAGGCCGATGGCGGTGGTCCAACCGGATGTCCACGCGTTGAGGAGTTTTGTGAGGTAAAGCGTGCTGGTGGCGATGATGCGAAGGATCACGTAATAGATTTGATATTTGTAAAAGCGCGTGAGGCTGCGGCGAATGAGGAGGGGGGCAGTGTAATAAGAGACGGTACCGGTGAAGTAGATGGAGGCGAGGATGGATGCGAAGAGGAGGGTTGAGGAAAGCGGGTTCCAGTGGTGCTGGTGGGCGATGTAGATGAAGAAGACAAGCGCGATGGGGGAGATAAAGAGCATCATGATGTTGCGGAGATGGCGGCCGGAGCGAATGTAATCGCCGATGACTTCTGGCGAGTTGACGCGGGTGCCGACTAGGGCGGTGATGGATGCGCAGATGCCGATGTCGGTGAGCATGCCGAAAGTGGATTGGAAGCTGAAGGCGATGCTGTATTGGGCGTAGTTGGGAAGGTCGAGCCAGCGGAGGAGCAGGAAGCCGGCGACTAGGCCGAGGAGTTGGACGAGGCCCTGTCCGGAGAGATAGAGGAAGACGATTTTCGCGCGGCGGCGGAGAGCTTCTGAAACTCGAGAAACGGGAACTGGAGTTACAGGAAATTGTGAGGGGTTAATCACGCAGAAACTCCGTGATGGCGGTGGCCCACTCTTCGCGATACTTGGCCCAGGTACGTTGCTGCGCGCTGCGGCGAGCGGCTTCACTGATGGTGGCGAGGTAGTTGCGATCTTCGGCGAGTCGAGTGAGGATTTCGGTGATAG
>DAHXOQ010000023.1 GCA_027364815.1 Acidobacteriaceae bacterium
CAAACAACACTCCGAGCACCTGATTCAAACTTGTCGGGAACCAGCTGATGCCGCCGTGAATCCACAACATGAATCCATTGACCAACGCGACGAGGGCCAGAAAACTGATGAGCATAATTCCCACGTTGAAGGCCAGCTTGCCGCCATCAATTGTGCCGCGCGCAATGGCTCCTATCAGATTTTCTTCCTTGTGTTCTTCGCTCTTCGGCATGATGACACGGCCTTCAGTTTCCGGGAGTTCAGTCTCCGGGACCAGCATTTTGGCCATCACAATCGTTCCCGGCGAAGTCATAATTACCGCAGCGAGCAAATGTTTGGCTTCAATTCCTTGCGCGATGTACGCCGCCATAATTCCGCCGGAGACGTGCGCCATGCCGCTTGTCATGATTGTCATCAGCTCGCTGCGCGTAGCCTTGGCGAGGAATGGACGAATCGTCAGCGGCGCTTCGGTCTGTCCCATGAAGACGCTCGCTGCCACATTCAAACTCTCAGCTCCGGAGATGCGCAGCGTCTTCTGCATGGCCCATGCAAATGCGCGAATCACAATCTGCATCACGCCAATGTGGTAGAGCATGGCGAAAAATGCCGAGATGAAAATAATTGTCGGCAACACCTGGAAGGCAAAAATTACTCCTGAAGATGGACGAATCGCAGTGCCGAACGCGCCCGAGTTCGGCAATCCAAGCTGTCCAAAGACCACCACCGTACCCGCATAAACATTGGCCAGCATGCCATTCACAACATCGCCGGCAACCTGCATGAACCATTGTCCTGCCTGAAAGCGCAGCACCAGAAAGGCAAAAGCCAGTTGCAGACTCACGCCCCAAATCACCGTCCGCCAGCGAATGGCTTTGCGATTGGTTGAACCAAGCCACGCCGCCAGAAGCACGGCAATGATTCCAAGAACTCCGACGTAACGTTCCAAAGTTTGCTCCTCAGAAGCCGCGACCAGCTTCCAGCCTCTTGCGTGGGATTCGTAGCAACCGATTGTTCCAACAAGGCTAACAGCTAATGGCCGGAAGCTTGAAGCTGTTTTTCTGCGCTCTCTTTTGTGAAGATTTTGCTCACCGGCGGCACAGGTTTCGGAGGTGTTGTTGAAAATTTCACAGCACTCCTGATCAACTCAACCGGCTCGGAGAGCATCTCCTCATTGGTCGCGTAGAGTGTCGCAAAGGGCTGGCCAATCTCAACACGCGCACCGCGCCGCGCATGGAAGAGAATCCCGGCGTGGGGATCGACCGGCTCGCCAGCTTTCTCGCGTCCTGCACCGGTGCGCTGCACGGCCCAGCCCAGCTTCGTCGTATCCATCTCCGTTACAAAGCCGCACTCCCATGCGTTGAGCACGGTTGTCGCCCCGGGGCGATGGAAGGCTTGGGGGTTCTTGAAAATTTCAATATCCCCGCCTTGAGCTTCAATCATTGCGGTGAATATTTTGAGCGCAGATCCATTCATCAGCGCTTTCTCAGCCATTGCGTAACCCTCTTCAGCGCTCACCGCGGCTCCGGCGATGTGGACCATCCAGCCGGCGAGAATCAAAGAGAGCTCGCGCAGATCCTCGCTCTGTTTCGGCCGCTCGCCACGCATCAGAGCCAGCGACTCAACAATCTCAATCCAATTGCCGGCAGCGACTCCAAGCGGCTGCCCCATATCCGTCAGCAGCGCCACGGTGCGCGTTCCCGCGGCCTCCGCCGTTGCCACCATGAGCGCCGCGAGGAACTCCGCATCCGCATCATTGCTCATGAAGGCGCCTGAGCCGGTCTTCACATCCAGCACGAGCGCATCAAGGCCCGCCGCGAGTTTCTTACTCAATATTGATGCGCAAATCAACCCCGGGCACTCGACCGTTCCGGTTCTATCGCGCAGTGCGTAGAGCACGCGATCCGCTGGCACCAGCGCTGGAGTCTGGCTCACAATCGACGCGCCAGTCTTCTTGATGACCGCCTCAAACTCATCGAGCGTGAGCGCTGTTTTGAATCCTGGAATTGACTCCAGCTTGTCGAGTGTTCCACCCGTGTGCCCGAGGGCTCGACCGCTGATCATTGGCACAGCAACTCCGCAAGCAGCCGCGAGTGGCGCAATCAGAAAACTTGTCTTGTCGCCGACGCCACCTGTGGAGTGCTTGTCTACAGTTGATTTTCCCAGACCTGCCGGATTGAACTTCACACCCGAGTCGCGCATCGCAATCGTCAACGCGCGCGCCTCATTCAACGAGAGCCCGCGAATCCATGCCGCCATCAGCCATGCCGAAAGCTGCTCCAGCGGAATCGACCCACTGGCCGCGCCATTCGCGATGAACGCAATCTCGCGCTCCGTCAGCTCGCGCCCATCGCGCTTACGGATGATCAGGTCGATCATGTGAATAGGCGGATGATGTGTGTTGCTCTTTTCTTCTGGCTCGCTCACGTTTGATTTCTCCGAGAAATTCTGAACTACATGCTACTTGCAAAATCACATTCCGGCCAGGTCAAGAAACAGGAAGCCTTCTGTTGAGGTTCGGACGCCCCTACGGGGCTTTGCTCTGTTTTGACTGCATTTCCCAGGATTCCCCCTTCGCTACGCTCAGGGTCCATCCTGGGCTATTATCGATGGCCCCTCCGGGGCCAAGTCATTGCTTTCGCAATAGATTTTTGCAAGAGGCTCCTTCAATTACTTCTTCAAATCCGCTTCAAAAGCCAATGGAAAAATTTGATCTAAGGCAAAGGTTCTTACACCGTCAGCAGCAGGGAAGAGCACCGGCGTATCCGCATCGGCAAACTCCGCAATCACCTGCCTGCACGCACCACACGGAGTGCTCGCCGCACCATTCAGATTTGCAATCGCAATCGCCGCAATCCGCATCCCCGGCCCATGTTCAGCCACGGCGCGCGCAATCGCAGAGCGCTCAGAGCATATCGACAAACCATAGCTTACGTTCTCCACATTGGTACCCGTCACCACCTGTCCATTCGTCAACAGCAGTGCAGCGCCTACCCGGAATTTAGAGTAAGGGGAGTAAGAGTTTTCAGCCGCAGAGACTGCATCCGCGTACAAAGCTGCAAGTCGTTCGGTGCGTATTGTTTCGCTCATCAAATACTCCTTAATTGCTTTGATGAAACATTGTTACTATGTCAATAGTCTATTGTGTTGAGTTGATTATCGTGGTTTCAAATTATGAAAAGTAAAGATTGACTTCTCGCAGTCGAAGATTTTACTGTTGGGACGAAAGAAAAAGAGACCTGTTAGATGAAACTAACAGGTCTCTTTAAGAATTAAATCTATCGGCTGTACTTTGCGTATTCAGCGCAAACGTCGCACAGACGATAGAGACTGGTACCAGGCTTACGTTCCCAAAGAGGAATATCACGTGCAGGAGCGCAAGAGGTGTTATTGTGGTAAACCCGCAAGAACACGGGCTTCTTGACTTCATTGATTGAGTGGAACGGTAAAACGATTGACATTTGGTTTGCCTCGAGTCTGTGGGCATCTCCGCCCACCGGTTGGTAGCCAAATCACCTCTTCAGCTTGAGTGCTGGTACACTCAAGCTGAAGAGGGGCAGTTTGTCTTCAAATGAAGACAAAATTTAAAATCCAAATCTTAAATTCAAATTTCACTATTTGCATCTGTGACGATACCACTATATCTAGCGGTATAAGCGTTGACAGGCCAATAAGTTGCATCTGAAACGACCGGATTTTGTATCAGTTTGCATCTAAGCTAATAAGTTGTCAAGTGTTCTCGATGAAATGTGAGTGTAATTGACTCAGATTCATTTGATTGGATTCTGCATTTTAATCGTCTATCCTCAAGTCATGGTTCGATTCACAGTGCTCGCATCCGGCTCCAAAGGCAACGCCTCCGTTCTCACCGCCGGGCGCACGCGCATCCTCATCGACGCGGGGATCAGTTGCCGCGAACTCTTCCGCCGGATGATGCTTGTTGACGAAGATCCCGCGACGCTCAGCGCCATCCTGATCACGCACGAGCACGCTGACCACATCAACGGCCTCGCCGTCACGGCGCGCAAACTTGGCATCCCAGTATTTTTCACTGAAGCTACTCATCGCGCCTGGGTGCGCCAACTGACACCGCGCAAGCGCATGACGTATGCCGACTGGCTTGCCGAACAAAGGCGCCTGAAGGCAGAAGCCGAGTTCAATGCAACGCTGGCTGAAACCAACAACGAAACAAGCATCGGCCTCAGCGACGCCGAAGCTCTGGAAAGCGAAGAAGCACTCGACGCAGCCCAGGAATTAGTTGAAGAAGAATTGGCCGAAACGGCGGCAGCCGAAGAAGCAGCATCTCAACCCAATCGCATACCATCGCGCGCAGAGAACCCCGCCTGGCTTCCGACTGTTGAGTACTTCACTGCGGGAGTTCCATTTACGCTGGGCGACGCTTCGATCAGCCCCTTCACCATACCTCACGACGCAGCCGACCCGGTTGGCTTTGTTTTTGAAGCTGAAGGCGTTCGTCTTGCCATCGCCACCGACCTCGGCTACATTCCCCCCAACGTGAAAGCCGCACTGCGCAACCTTGACCTTCTTCAGATTGAATCCAACCACGATCTCGAGATGCTCCGCGACGGGCCGTACCCGTGGTCAGTCAAGCAACGCGTTCTCTCCCGCGTCGGCCATTTATCCAACGACGCCACGGGCGAATTTCTGGAGAATGAGTACGATGGTGGTGCAACTTACGTCATCCTCGCGCATCTCTCGGAAAGCAACAATCTCCCTGACCTGGCACGTGTTACCGCCGAGCGCGCGCTCTCAAACCATGCCAGCCTTCTTTCCAACCGGCTTTTGATTGCCAGCCAACATGAACCGATGTCCTCTATTCGCTTTTAACCGGGTGTAATTTAAGTTATAATTAACTGTTAAGGGTTTGTTATTCTCACCGTCAGGTCGGCATTGGTTCATTTTTTCTTCAAATTGTTTGAGGAAACCAACACCGGGCTGCATCAATCACATCCGTGTACAGCCCGTGTAGAGAGAGTTGAACAATGGCAAGTACGCAATGCACAGATCGAGTTGTAGGCTCAATTCTCAAAAGCTGGCGTTATGACATCTCTGGCATCTCAGCCGAGATGCGTACCGATTACGAAGCCCATTTCGCCAACTGCCCGCATTGCCGGGCCCGTCAAAAATTCCACCGTGGCCTCGATGTCTCGCTCGCAGTACTCACGTCACTTTCGGCCTTTTTCTTTCTCTTTGCGCTCGCTGTTCTTCTGCACGTCAAACCGCTTGAGAATGTTGCGTATGATTTCTTCAGTCTTGAAATTGTTTCCATGTACCAGATGCTTGTTTCATCGGCTGTCGCAGGACTTTGCTTCTCGCTGATCGCCTTCGTGCTGGTGCTTATTGCAACGCCGGCGCCAAGCTATCTGGGCGGACTTGCTGCGGAACTCGCGAAGCAGATTGAAGAGCGTCTGCCGGATTCCATCAAGGCTCTCAAGCCGCGCTAAGCGACGGGTAAATAATTCTGAAGGATGAAACGGCGCACAGGATGCGCCGTTTTCTATTGCCCGTTTTTGCCCGTCGAAGTTTTCGAAGTTGAAGCGGCATACGCGTCGATGGCGTTATAAATCTCCCTGTTGCGCACAATCGCTTCCACGTACTCGCGAGTCTCGGTGAAGGGAATCGACTCTACAAACTCATCCATCCCCGAGTATGGCCCAGCGCTCTTCCACTCGCTCACGCGTTCTTCGCCGGCATTGTAGGCTGCCAGCGCGTACTCCGTAACACCGCCAACTCGGGTGAGAATATCGTGCAGGTAACGAGTTCCCAGGCGAATATTTGTCTCCGGATCCAGCAGCATGCGCGTCTGAAAATTCTCAATGCCTTCTTCGCGCGCCAGCATCTTTCCCACCGAGGGCAGTATCTGCATCAGCCCCCACGCATTCGCATGCGAAATCACTGAGGGATTGAACTCCGACTCCTGCCGAATCAAGGACGCAACTAAATACGGATCCAGATTGTTCTTTGCCGATTCCGCTTTGATCGTTTCCCACCACGGTTCAGGGAAGAGAATCCGCCAGTACTCCAGCGGAATCGAGTGAATCTCCGTTGACATTGCTCCCGGAACAGCGCGCTTGATTGCACGCAAAGCAAGAAAAGTTTCGCCATATGATTGATAGATCCGCGCCTCGGCCAGCGCACTCCACGCGCCGGAGCCCGGAACCGCGGCAATCTCGAGCGCAATGTAATCATTGAGTCCCGCGTTCGCCAGCAACGAAGCGCGCTCCAGATGCGGGCTATCCGGCAAATCAGTGGTCAGCGCCGGAGGAGCAGCCGGCGTCATCTGATCGAGCTCCGTTGCGGTTTCGGTCACAGGCGCAGTTGCACTCTGCGTTGCATCCGCCGCCTGCCTGCCCTCAAGCTTGGCCAGCCGCTGACGCGCCATCTGCGCATAGAAAAAATGCGGATACAGCCGGGTCAGTGTGAGGTAATTCGCTGTGGCCTTTTCATTGTTGTGATCGAGTTTCTCAAAGAGTCGCGCACGCCAGTAAACCGCCGCCACAGTTTCCTTTTCCTTTGGGAACTGATGAATCTGATCATCAAACAGTTTGGCCGCATCCGCCAGAGAACCCTGCCGATAGGTCAACCAGCATGCGTGCCAATGCGCATACGCCGCATTTTTGTTCTGTGGAAAATGCTCAGCCAGATAGCTGTAATTCTCAATCGCCTCAGGATACTCGCGGCGCAACAAGTACATATTTCCGCTGGAGAAGAGCGCCTCGGCCAGCCACTGGCTCTCAGGGAAGCTGGATTTCAATGACTCAAGAATTTTTCTCTGCCCAGCGATATCGCCGCGACCACGCGCCAACTCCAGCAAAAGATAAAGCTTCCGCGCACCGTTCTCATCGTTTGTCTGTTCCAGCGCTTCAGCCTCGGCCTGGGTTAACCGCTTCAGCTTCAGGTTGCATGCAGCTTCGGCAACCGCAAATCCATTGCGCTGAGTTGCGCTGAGCGTCGTATCGTGCGCAAGTTTGTGGTACTCATCAGCCGCGTCGTTGTAACGCTTCGCGCTGTAGTATGCGTCGCCAAGCTGACGGCGCTCATCCACAGTGAATCCTGCTTCGGCCCAGAGCTCATTCAACTGCGTGCGGGCTTCTTCAGCCTCATGCGCCAGTGGGTGCGTCAGAAGCAGATGCTTGAAGTCACGCGCCGCTGCGGGCTTTTCTCCCTTGGCCAGCTCAACCTTGGCCAGTACAAGCTGGTAAGCGGCGCGCGAATCAAAATTCCTGTTTGCGTCTAAAATTTTCTCTGCATCTAAAATTTTATTCTGATTCAGCAACACGGCCGCTTCAAGCTCCGGCGCCTGCGCGATGAAGACACTATCCGGATACCTCGCCGCAAATCCGCTCAGCAGCGCCTCGGCGGCCTTGTCGTTGCCCGCCTGGTGCTCCGCCTGAGCGCCGAGAAACTCAGCGTATTCCTTCAGAGCCTCTCCTGTGCGCCGCGATTCCGCAAAGGCTACGGCCGCATCCGTGTACTTCTGATCCAGCAGGTAAGCGTGTCCCAGCGCGAGGTAAGCCGCAGATGCTGCTTCGCCCGTATGATTGCGCGCATACTTCGTCACCGCTGAATACGCGGCCTCGGAGCGCAGCGTCGCCAACTGCTGGGCCATCGGCCGCAGTTCAGTTGAAGCCACAAATGCCTGCTGCATGCGAATCGAACGCGCGCTGCGCGGCTTCCTGTGCGCAGCCGCAGCATGATGTGCTGTTGTCTTTGACGAGCTCTTAGCAGCCGGCTTTTTCGTTGTCGGCCTGGTCGATGAAGGTGCGCTCTTTTTTGCCGCCGGCTTTTTCTTTGTCGATGATGAGTCGTTCTTCGTGTTCTGCTTCGCAGAAGAATCCTGTCGCGCCGCGACCCTCGCATTCAGAAAAAAGGACGGCAACACCACAAGCGTCACCATCATCACAGGCAACAGGAGCACGCGACTCTTTTCGACGTGTGCAACAAAGCTGGTTTGAAAAAATCTCCACATAATACAACTCTATGCGCCTATGCCACTCATCGCACAATCGATTGACGCGCCGGAATCATGGCCGTTACCGTTGTGGAACGCTTAGGTTCGCCTGGATGAGTCGAAACTCAGATTCATCGCCACGCCGTTGTCAGCCTTGCAGCTCCCCCAACCAGTTTCAATCCATCCGTGCGTCCTTCAAAATACCGCCGGTTCATCTCATTCGCATTCACAAACTCCCAGCGCTCAAAGTTCGCGCGCTTAAACTCTTCGGCAAGCTCTTCCTCAGTAAAGAAAAGCGTGAAGGGCTCGCCCGCCGCCGCCACACGCTTCGCCAAAGCATCGAGCGCCATGCGCTCCACCGAGCCCAGCGACTGGCGCGGCATGGAAAAATCAAAGCTCACCGCGCTCCCCTTAGGAAGTTTGCCAATCATCTCCAGCGTTTGACGAAAGCCCGCAATCGTCAGGTACATTGTCACACCGAGCCAACTGAAAAATGCCGGCGCGCCCGCATCAAATCCCGCAGCCTGCAACTCCACATTCAATTTTGACTTGTCAAAATCAACGGGCACAAAATGCAAATTCTCCGGAGGCACAATGCCCGCACTGCTCATCAGATCGCGCTTCCAACTCTGCGTAGCAGGGAAGTCCACTTCAAACACATTCAAATCAGAATTTACATTCCTGCATCCAAAGGTATCCAGCCCCGCGCCCAGCACCACATACTGCCGCACGCCGCTCTGCACTGCCAGCGCCAACTCATCCTCGGCATAACGGCTGCGCCCAACCATGTAAGAGCGGAAGGCTTTGGAGACTGGATGCTTTGAACGTTTGATTTCGTAGTTGTGCCCATCAACGCTAAGCAGCGGCTCCAGAATTCTGACCGCGAAGGGGTCCTCAAAGACCAGCGGGTGATCGATCATCTGGTGCGCCGCACGACGCATCGCGACGCGCATGGCTGTTTTGCTGGCTTGACCGCTTTCCATGGTTCAAGTTTACTGAATAGGTAGAGGACAAAGACATCCCTCAGGGACTAAAGTCCGGCTCATTTTATGGCATTTACGGCACGACTAAAGTCGTGCCCTTTCAAAGCCACGGCACGCATAGAGTTCTTCTGAAGTTTGTAGAACCTGCGCCGAGTATGCAGATTCCAGCTCAAAAAAGAAAAGGCCCGAAGAATAATCTTCGGGCCTTTGTTGTTTTTGAAATCAGCTTAAGCAGGTGAAGGCGTACCCTCGGCAAATCCTGGTCCGCGCCCGGGCTTGAGCACGCGCTGTTCGCTGCCCGTATCGCTCGGTGAAGCCAGTGACGAAAGCGCCGGCGGCAACTCCTTGCCTTCAATCAGCAGCCGCACTTCTTCAGCGTCAATTGTCTCGCGTTCAAGCAGGGCAGCGGCAAGCCGGTGCATCGCATCCTTGTTCGCAGTAACAATGGAGTACGCTGATTGATAAGCATCGTCGATGATCCTGCGCACTTCCAGATCAATCTGACGCGCGGTTGCTGCGCTGAAGTCGCGATGCTGCGCAATCTCGCGTCCGAGGAAGATCTGTTCTTCCTTTTTGCCGAAGGTCAGCGGCCCAAGCCGGCTCATGCCGTACTCGCAAACCATGCGCCGGGCCAGATCCGTTGCGCGCTCAATATCGCTGCCCGCGCCAGTCGACATCTGGTTGAGGAAAATCTCCTCAGAGACGCGGCCACCATAGGCCATCGCCAAATTGGCTTCGAGGTACTCGCGCGTGTGATTATGCCTGTCGCCCGGAAGGAAGATTGTCACGCCCAGCGCCATTCCACGCGGAATGATCGTACCCTTGTGGATTGGGTCAGAGTGCGCGCGCATCACTGAAACCAGCGCGGGGCCGGCCTCGTGATAAGCAGTAACGCGCTTCTCTTCATCGGTCAGCAGCATTGACTTGCGCTCTGCGCCCATCAGGACCTTGTCCTTGGCGAGTTCGCAATCGTACATCGTGACCTGCTTGCGATTCAGCCGTGCCGCATTCAGTGCAGCTTCGTTGACCATGTTGGCCAAATCAGCGCCGCTGAATCCGGGTGTGCCCCGTGCAAGAATATTCAAATTCACGTCGTCGGCAATCGGAACCTTCTTCACATGCACGCGCAAAATTTCTTCGCGGCCACGTATATCCGGCAAACCAACCACCACGCGGCGGTCAAAACGTCCCGGCCTCAACAGCGCAGGGTCGAGCACATCGGGGCGGTTTGTGGCGGCAACAAGAATGACGCCGTCATTCGATTCAAAGCCGTCCATCTCGACAAGTAATTGATTGAGCGTCTGCTCGCGTTCATCGTGTCCGCCGCCAAGTCCAGCGCCACGGTGCCGGCCCACAGCGTCAATCTCATCGATGAAGATGATGCAAGGCGCATTCTTCTTGCCCTGTTCAAAGAGATCGCGCACGCGGCTTGCGCCCACGCCCACAAACATTTCAACAAAGTCAGAACCAGAGATCGAGAAGAAGGGAACATTCGCTTCACCCGCAACCGCTCGGGCGAGAAGAGTTTTTCCGGTTCCCGGAGGGCCAACCAAAAGCACACCCTTTGGAATGCGACCACCGAGTTTTTGAAAGCGCTGGGGCTCGCGCAGATAGTCGATGATCTCCTTCAGTTCTTCCTTGGCCTCATCAACACCGGCCACGTCCTTGAAGGTCACCTTTTTCTGCTGCATGCTGAGCAAGCGCGCGCGGCTCTTGCCAAACGACATTGCCTTGTTGCCGCCCGATTGCATCTGACGCAGCATGAAGAAGAAGAGCCCGCCAATGACCACCATGGGCAGCACATAACTCACGAGCATCGGCCAGAACGAGTTATTGTCTTCTTTCTTGAGCTGGAAGTTGACATTCGCCGCCGTCAAAGCTTTGAGCATGTCTTCATACTCAGCCGGAACCGTAGTGTGGAACTGGTCCTTCGGCGTCGCCTTCAAATGGCCGCGCATGTCATTGCCCTGGATAGCCGCATCAGCCACAAGACCCTGCTGCACCTTCGCATAAACGTCGGAGTAGCCAAGCTCAGTGTCCTTACCCTGCTGAGAGCTCTTTTGCACCATGAAGCCCAGCAGCAGCAGGCAGATCACAATAAAGACCCAGAACATTACGCTTTTGGATGTCGAATTCACCAGAATCCTCTTTTCACGGCGGTGACGCTGCTCGACTGGAAAGACACAGCTTCCGCCTACTTACCCATTTGACGCTTCAACCGGCGGTAAAGTCACAAAATCATGAGCTTAACCGCTACGCCCAAATTCAATGCCACAAATGCGGCAGGTTGCAGATCAGGGTATAGTCCATATCATTGTACCCTGTAAGATGATAAAGAAACAGTGGTTACATTGGATATTGAGCAATCAGCGCGGTACTTGAGATATCAGCTGGAACTTGTTGATTTTATTTGTTCAGCTATATTAGTTGTCTGCGATTAAGTTCTCAATCCTGAACCTCAGCACTGACTCAACCTCTACACCACGCATCCAGACAATCCGCCCCTCAAACTCCACTACCGGCCAAACCGACCGGTCGGTGCTACGCAAATTCATCCGCTCCAGCACTTCTTTCACTTTTTTCTCGCTGCTTGAGTAGCGCAAACGCACGCGATCGCCGGCCTTCCAATTCCGCAAAACCGCCTTTCCTGATTTTTCTGCGCTTTCTACTTTCACCCGCACGCCCCACCCGGACGCTTCACCGGGAATCTCAAACTCGATTGGAAGCGCGCGCTCTTGCTGTGAGCCCTTCGCCGCAGCAATTGTCAGCCGCAACTCTCTAGCCGACCGCTCGGCCCGCAATCCGCCCGCCGCTTCAAACTTTTCACCGGTCCGTCCCGTGAGCGCCAGCGCTCTCAACTTCTCTGTCGCGGCGAAATCCAGACGCAAACCAAACTTCTCTGCCGCCAACCTCACCAGCCGCCGCTGCACTGCAATCGGCAACCCGGCCAGCCGCAGCAAATCGAGTGAAAGTCCTGATCCGCTCTCAGCGCGACCGCCCCCGCGCACCGGCTTGCCCTGCTGAATTACGCGCTCAGCCTCACGCGGAATTTCCAATTGCCACCACGCTTCTTCCTCGCGCGCCAACTCCGCCATCTGCGCCAGGTGCGGTTTCAATTGGGGATTCCACTCGAGCAGCAGCGGCAGCAACTCATGGCGCAAGCGGTTCCGCGTAAAGTGCAATTCCTGATTCGACGAATCCTCGCGCCAGTTCTGCCCACGCGCGCCAAGCCACGCTTCAACCTGCGCTCTCGTGCAGGAGAGCAGCGGCCGCAAAATCCGCCCCTCTGCAAACTCCACGACCGGATGAATTCCGCTCAACCCTTCCGTCCATGCCCCGCGCAAAAACTTTCCCAGCACCGTTTCCGCCTGGTCGTCGAGTGAGTGCGCCGTGGCGACCGCATCCACCCCGCCCGCCGCCATCAACTCTCTGAACCACTCATACCGCAACAGCCGCGCAGCTTCTTCAATCGTATGCCTGCGCCGTTTTGCTTCTGCCGCAACATCCACGCGTTTCGCATGGAAGGGAATCGCCAACCGTATCGCCAACACCCGGCAGAACTCCAGGTCTCCATCGGCCTCATCGCCGCGCAAGCCATGATGCAAATGCGCCGCATGCACCCCGAGCCCGAGCGCAGCCGCAGACTCCACGAGCGCACAAGTCAACGCAACGGAATCTGCCCCGCCAGAAAGCCCTACGGCCAAGCGCATTACCGGCTTGAAAAGCTATTTCGCCAACGGCCGCCCGCTCTCGCTTCGGGTTGTTCTGATCTTCGCCATGAAATCCAGTACTCAGTTTTCAGTTTTTTAGAACCCTGCGTCAGTTTACCGCCAACCCGCAGCTAAGAACTAACAACTGAGAACTGACAACTTTCAACTGCGAACTGTAAACTGAGAACCGGCAACAGAGAACTGGCAACAGAGAACTGAGAACAGTCTTATGAATGTTTACGCAATTCTTCCCGCCGCCGGACTCGGCACGCGCATGGCTGCCGACAAGCCAAAGCAGTTCCTCACCCTCCAGGGCGAGCCCATCCTCATCCACACGCTGCGCGCTTTTGCGGCTGTAGCACGCATGAACGGAATCATCGTCGCCGTCCAACCCCACGAGATTGAGCACACGCAAGCCCTTGCAGCAGAATTCGGTTTTGCCTCGCGTGTTCGTGTCGTAGCGGGAGGAGACAATCGTCAGGAATCCGTCTCCAACGGTCTTGCGGCGCTCTCGGCCGCAGCCGACGACATCGTTCTCGTCCACGACGCCGTACGCCCGCTTATTGATGCCGCCACCATCGAGCGCACCATCGATGCGGTCATCCAGCACGGCGCGGCCATCGTGGGCCTTCCCGCTGTTGATACCATCAAGCAAGTCGAACGCACAGCCCACGGCGCTCTAGTCAGCGCGACAATTCCACGCGAGTATGTTGTTCTCGCGCAAACTCCACAGGGATTCCGCTACGGCCTGCTGAGCAAAGCCCTTGCAGACGCCAATGCCGAAGGCTTCATCGGCACCGACGAAGCCTCAGTTGTTGAGCGCGCAGGCCACCCCGTCGCAGTCGTCGCCGGCTCGCAACACAACTTCAAAGTCACCCAGCCGGGAGACATTGAGCTCGCCGAATTCTACCTCAGCCAAAGACGCTGACGCGCGGCCATTCCACTCTGCGCCAACTGAAAGTACAATAACTAAGGCGGCCTCAATCATTCAGCCCGGCATTGGGCAACACAGGCCACAATTGAATTACCCAATTGAATTAAAGGATCAAACCAGAGATGAGCACACGCATTGGATTTGGCTGGGACTCGCACGCATTCAAACCAGGTGTTCCTCTGCGCATTGGCGGACTCACGCTTGACCATCCCGAGGGGCTCGCCGGCCACTCCGATGGCGACGTTCTCCTCCACGCCATCACCGACGCTCTGCTTGGCGCCGTGGCCGCGGGCGATATCGGCAGCTTTTTCCCTCCCGGCGATCCGCGCTGGAAAGACGCCGACTCCGCCATCTTTCTCAACCTCGCATTGGAAGAGCTGGACCACGCCGGCTACAGCATCGTCAACGTCGACACATCACTCGTTCTTGCCGCGCCAAAAATCTCTCCCATCGCCGGAGAAATGCGTGCCCGTGTCGCTGACCTTCTTAATATCCCCATTGACCGTGTCAGCATCAAGGCCAAAACTCCTGAAGGTCTCGGTCTGGATCACGTTGCCCAGTGCCATGCCGTCGTCCTCCTCGAGCGCGCAGAGAAGAGCAACGGCCTCAAGAGCATGAGCGACGTTATTGAAAGCCAGCGCCAGCTTGAAGACGTTGTTGAAGACCTCCTCTCCAGCGTCCACGGCGTACCCAAGCGCCGCGTCGCGCCGGCCTTCGACACCGACGACATCACATAGATTTTGAATCGATGTTGCTTCTTGCGCAATTTGCCACTATAATTATGGCAGATTGCGCAGGAGTCTTTGATGCCCCAGGCAGCCCCAATTCAAACCCGCCGCGAACCAGCACTCTTCTTTCGCCGCATCGAGAGCAAACTCGGCATCCAGCCACTCCACTCTGACCAGGATCTGGCACGCGTCGTCGAGCAGCGCCTTCCATTGACGACTGTAGATTCTCTCGGCCGCAACGGCATCAGCGATGACGAAATCTACCGCTTCATTCTTCCGCGCCGTACCCTTGTGCACAGAAAATCACGCAGTGAAGCGCTCACCCACGATGAGTCAGACCGCGCCGTTCGAATCGCCCGCATCTCCTCACTCGCTGAAGAAGTTTTCGGCAATGACGACAAGGCTGCCCGCTGGTTGCGCAAGCCCAAGGTACGCTTTGAGAACCGCGCTCCATTCGAACTCCTTGCCACTGAAGCCGGCGCGCGTCTTGTCGAAGAGATGCTTCTCCAACTCGACTACGGCATCACCGCATAAGGCGCCCACGTGTTCCTCTGGCGCATCAGCAACTACGCAAACCTCGATGGCGCCAGCGGCCTTGTTGTCTCTGGCCGTTGGCACACCAAGGGCCGTCCCATTCTCTACTGCGCCATGACTCCCTCCACCTCGCTCCTTGAAACTCTCGTCCACATGGAGATCGACGCCGAAGACCGTCCTGAAAGTTTTCAAGTCCTCAAAATCTCCGCGCCCAAATCTCTTTCACGCAAACGAATCAATCCCGCCTCGCTGCACTCCGATTGGCGCACCAATCTCCAGTCCACGCAGCGCATCGGCGACAAGTGGCTTCACTCCGCGCGCTCATTGCTTCTTGAAGTTCCCAGCGTTCTCGTTCCAGAAACATGGAATGTGCTCATCAACCCTCAGCATCCACAGTTCGACCGCCTGCGCATCACGGAAATCTTTCACCACCCTTTTGATGTACGATTCTTTCCATAGCAAAAGATTCTCCCCGCAATCGTTGAATCATTGGAGGTCACATCCAAATGAAATTGCGCTTTCTCGCGCTTTTCTCTGCCACTCTGCTCTCGCTCCCCGGCATCACCCATGCGCAGTCCACTGACTGGCGCACGCCAGCCGAGACCACCGACTACCGGACCACTCCCGATTATGCCGCCACCGTCGCTTATCTTGAGCGCATCGCCGCTGCCGAACCCCATCAGGTTCGCATTGAAAACTTCGGCAAGACCGGCGAAGGCCGCGACCTCAAAATCGTCATTGTCTCCAAAGACGGCATCTTCGATCCCGCAGCGATTCACGCCTCAGGCCGCGTCATACTCCTGGTTCAAAACTCCATCCACGCCGGAGAAATGGACGGCAAGGACGCCTGCCTCGCGCTACTGCGCGAACTGGTCATCACCAAATCCAAGGCCGCGCTCCTCGACCACGCCGTCCTCGTCTTCATTCCCGTCTACAACCTCGACGGCCACGAGCGCCGCTCTGCTTTCAATCGCATCAACCAAAACGGCCCTGAGGAAATGGGCTTTCGCGCTAACGCTTCCAATCAAAATCTCAATCGCGATTACATGAAGGCTGAAGCTCCTGAGACCCGCGCCTTCCTCAAGCTCTTCCATCGCTGGCTGCCGGATTTCTTCGTCGATGACCACGTCACTGACGGCGCTGACTTCCAATACGATGTCACATTCATGATTGACCACGGCCTCAACGTTGCGCCCGCCACCGCTGCATGGGCTCAGCAAATTGCTCCGGAGATCGCCGACGCCGTCAATAAAACCGGCCACATTGCATTCCCCTCCTACATTGATCTCAATGACGGAACGGATCCAACAAAAGGGATCGGTTATTATTTCGACCCACCACGCTTCTCCACCGGCCAGATGATTCTTGAAAACCGTCCCGGCATGCTCGTTGAGCTGCACATGCTCAAGGCGTACAAAACCCGCGTCACGGGCAACTACGAACTCCTCTGCGCGCTTCTCGCTGTACTCAATCGCGATGCCGCCAAACTCATCGAGCTCAATCGCGCTGATGACGAAGCCGCCGCAAAGCTCGGCAACGAGCCGTTCAAGAACGATGCGCTCAGCAAGTTAAAATTTCCTCTCGCGATTGAAGCCAACGGCGAGACCACGCCGGTTCCATTTCACGGCTATCAATTCACGCGCGAGTTGAGCGCCATCTCCGGCACTCTGATGATCAGCTACTCGCACCAGCCACTGGAGATGACCATCCCCGTCTTCACCGGAGAAAAAATTTCCATCAGCGCCACGCCGCCCGCCGGCTATGTGATTCCTCAGCAGTGGACGCACGTCCTTGACGTGCTCAACGCTCACGACGTCATCATGCACCGCACCGCGTCGCCATGGACCGGCAATGTCGAGCGCTATCAGTGCAGCGGAATGCAATGGCAGTCTCGCCCCTTTGAAGGCCGCCACCCCATCTTCGGCGGCGAAGGCGGCCGTGAAGGCGCCGGCCACTTCGGTCAGTGCACGCTCACCACGGAATCCGTCACCATCCCCGCCGGCGCATACATTGTTCCGCTGAATCAGCGACTCTCCAAAGTCGTCATCAACTGGCTTGAGCCGGAAGCGCCCGACTCAGCCGTGCGTTGGGGATTCTTCGATGCCGTCTTTGAGCAAAAAGAATATGGCGAAGGTTATGTTCTTGAGAAACTTGCCCGCGAAATGCTCGCCAAAGATCCCGCCCTCAAAGCCGAGTTCGAAGCCCGCATCCAGTCCGACCCCAAATTCGAAGCCAGCCCCTACGCGCGTCTCAATTTTTTCTATGAGCACTCACCCTGGTACAAAGCCAATCACGTCGGCGAGTACCCGGTTCTGCGCCTGCCTTCACTGGCCGGCATAAAAACCGAGTAGTACATTCGCAAAATCAAAAAGAGTCCAACACTTTCAATGCTGGACTCTTTTTCCTGTTCAATAAGAAAGCGGTAGAATCGTTCGCACGCCAGGCTCCGCCGCAAAAAACAATCTGCTACTTCAGCGGGCAGGTCCTGATTCCGAAGAGCGCGTACAGAGGGCAAAATCCCATCAGCGCCGTCATCAACGGCACAACCCCAATCAACCCAACCCAGCGAATATTGCCATCCAGAAAATAAATCAAGCTCAACAGCGCCAACCCAATGATCACGCGCACCACTTTATCCAGAGTTCCGACGTTATGATTCATGCGATTCCTCCAATCAAGATCCGGAGTGCAAACTCCAGCGTCCATCATTGAATCTGATGAACTGACAAAATAATAATCCTGCTTAATGCCGTTGTCTGCAACCTGGGTCACACTGCAACCTAAGTTGCACAACGCGTCTACATCCCCTCATGCGCCAGCGCCTTCAACTCGTCCGGCTTCAGCACCTTGATTTGCTCGCGACCCAGCTCCACCCAATGCTTCTCTTCAAAGCTCCTCAAAATCCTGCTCACCACCACGCGCACACTGCCCAGCTCGTCGGCCAGGTTCTGGTGCGACACATTCACCACAGCGCCCCGATTCACCAGGAGCGCTGCCAGCCTCTGATCGAGCCTTCCAAAAGCCACCGCCTCCACCAACTGCATCAGCTCCGTAATCCTCTCCGCAAACAATCCGAAGACCAGCAACCGGAAGGGCTCATACTGCGCCAGCAGCCGATGAAAAATTCCGCCATCGAGCAGCACCAGCGTCGATTCCGCCTCCGCAACTCCGCGCGCCGGATAAGATGCCCGCCCCAGCAAACAGCAACTCGTCAGCAAGCAAAGCTGCCCCGGCGTAATCCTGTACAGTAGCATCTCCCGCCCCTCCGAGCTCGCTTTGGTTACCCGCAATGAACCCTTGAGCAGCAGCGGAAATGCGCGGCACGGCGACCCGTCATCAAACAGGTCCATCCCCTCCGGCACCGTCATCACCTGCGCCGAGGTCTTCAGCATCCCACTGAGTTCTTCCGGCAACGTGCTGAAGACAGGGAAAGCCATGCCAAGCAAATCAAAAATTTCGTCGGGTATCATCGTTTTGAATTCTATCGCCTGACGGATGCATCCCGTTGAATCAAGATTTTTATTTACATTTAACTGCATTTCTCGCTATCGTTGCTTTGAGTTTCCATCCCACATTCAGGAGTCCACAATGCATCTCGCCTCATTGATTCTCCAGAGTTCGTCCGACAACACCGCTGCCGCGGGTTTCATCGCCGCCATGATTGGGGTTTACTTAGTCGTCTTCATCATTGCGGTCGTCTTGGTGATCATCCCCTTCTGGTTCATTTGCAAGAAGGCCGGATTTACGCCTTGGCTTGCTTTGTTGAATCTCATTCCATTTGGATCGTTGATCCTCCTTTACGTCCTGGCCTTCGCAGAGTGGAAAACCACACCTCCATCAATCACAATTCAATCTTAAGCCGATACTGCGGCACAGCCAGTCAACCGGCTCACTTCATCAATGCACCCGACGGCGCACCAACAACGCTGTCGGGTGATTGTCTTTGATTGCGACTTCGCAGATATCCTGAGCACGTTAATCAACTCAATCATGCCATTGCGCCGAAAATGCTAGCATCAATATTGAAGATCACATTCGAAAGAACCCATCCAAATGTCAGACTCAAATCCCTCAATCTCTCCCCGCGTCCGATTTGCACCCTCGCCCCCCGGCTTTCTCCATGTAGGCTGCGCCCGCACATTTATTTTTAATTGGCTCT
>DAHXOQ010000240.1 GCA_027364815.1 Acidobacteriaceae bacterium
CGTTGAAGCTCTCGAAGGCACTGCTATCAAGCCCGAAGGCGTAACCCAGAAGAAGCAGGAAAAGCCCTTCGCCGCCGAAGACGCCGAGCGCGCCGCATACCGCCGCCAACTCGACAAACTCCAGGTATATGTCTCAGGTGGCGAAGGAATCTAATGTGAATTGTTGAGCAAGCTTTTTGAATTAGTGCATTATTGCTGATTTTCTCCGTGGCTTGAAGAACGCAACAATTACACTCACAAGATAGCCAACGCAGTAATAGAAGCAGAAGTTGATCAGTAAAGTGAGAACCCGCAACCGCTCATTAAACATCTCATTCGCCACCGTGTCAGGATGAGCCGAAAATCTATCTAAGACGAGAATGCCAGGATCCAAAATCACAATCGTATATCGAATGAACTCATGGGTGAAAGTTTCTTGACTCACCAAACCTGTGTTCGCTGCTTCCTCAATCACGCTACTGTCGTTAGAATAATTATTGTACGCATCGTGGATGGTATAAATCACTGATGCATAAGCGATGGCTACTCCAATGCATCCAACAATCAGTGGAAATCGCCTTTTCACAGTGCATTACCTCATAATCGGTTGAATGCAGTTCACTGCCAGTCATCGCGTGCGGCTAGGAATCCCTCAGTCATCACCGAATCAAATCCCTCATGCTTCTTGATAAAAATCTCGCTAAAGAGTCTATCCTGACGCAACAGCACCGCTTGCAGGCGAACCAGCTCCAGCAGCGCAAGGAACATCGCCACCAGCGCCCGCTGCGAATGAGTATGTGCAAGCAACTTGCGCAGTGCAATCGGTTTGTCTTCCATATTCAGCCGGCGTCCGAGGAATTGAATCATCTGCCCGACAGTCACTGAATCTTCTTCAACATTAATCACCGGACGATTCCGCGCGCGATCAAGAATCTCCTGGAATACGCGCACCAAATCGACGGTATCGGCGGCCAACTCAGGCTCTGTCCCTGCATCACCTTTGAATTCGCGCAATCCCGGGTTGGTCCACGTAGCGTCTTCAATCATTTGTTTCTGTTGCAGCATCTGCGCCGCGTTCTTGAAGCGCTCATGCTCCAGCAAACGCTCAACAAGTTCGCGGCGTGGATCATCATATTGATCGTCCTGCCCTGAAGGCTCGCGCGGCAGCAGCGTCTTGCTCTTGATGTGAATCAGAAGTGACGCGGTATAAATAAACTCCCCCGCCATATCCATGTCGGAAGCGCGTAGCTGCTCAACATACGCCAGAAACTGCTGCGTAATCTTCGCGATCGGAATGTCATAAATATCAATATCCTGCTTGCGAATCAGATCCAGCAGCAGATCCATCGGCCCTTCATAAACCTGGCTCACGATGATCGAGAACGGCGTACTCTTATCATCATCCTCTTTGATGGCGTGCTTGATTGGGTGCTGCTCTGCCGGCGCTTCCGGGGCGGGCGCAATTTCTGGCACAGCTTCAGGCTCAGCAGTTGCCTGAACCTCAACCGGTACTGCAACGTGTTCCGGAGTTGCTTCGGATTTGGTACCTGGCTCTTCTGACAAAGGCTTCATCTCGTCAACTTCGCTTGTGATTTCGGGGATAGATTCAGCCATGACCTCTACTTGCTCACCATCTGACAATTCTTCGTGCTGTTCAACTTCTTCAACAGGCTCGGGGACCGATTCCATTGTAACTTTGTGAGCGCTTTCCTGCTCGAATGGCGCTTCAGTCTCTACAATTACTGGCTCAACTTCTTCCGCAACAAACTCAGTCTTACATACTACCAATTCGTCGGCATCCAAATTTACATCTGCCTGCACCGCTTCTTCAACTGGATTTATTTCCGATTCTCTTGCATCTTCCACTTTCTGCACTTCCACCATCTCTACCACTGCTTCTGATTCGGCTTCAGCAGCTTCAGTTACATGCTCTGCATCAGCAATCACTGCGGCTTCAATCTCTGGCTCAGGCTCTGCATCGGTCTCTGCCGGCTCATCTAAGACTCCCTCTACCGCTGCAGCTTCCTCTTCCGGTTCCCGCTCCTCTGCTATTTCATTTGCCGGCACTTCAATGATTAGTTCTTCAAGCTTTGGTTTAGGCTCTGGTTCTGGTTCTGGTTCAGGTTCGGCAACTTCTTCCGTCTTCGCCTCTGGCGCTGTCACAACTACGCCCGGCTCGCTTGTTTCGATTGACTCCGGTTCCGTGACTTCGTCAACAGGCTCTTCCGGCAATTCCGCTTCGTTCACTTCTTTCTTTAAAGCAGGTATCACCGCTGCATTGGTTTCAGGCGCAGATTCCGGCTCGGGCGCGCGCGGTGAAACACTCAGCACCGCTTCTTCAGTATGCGTCTGCAACGTCTCATGCGATTCTGCCGTTGTGTTCGGTGTAATTTCTTTTTGTGGCTTTCCAAATAAACCAAATCCGCTTCGCAATGTCCCAATCGTTGCACGTAATGCCCGCTTCCACCAGGAGAGTTTTTGTTCTTCCATTGTTCTCCCTCACTTTCAGCGGTGGTGAACTGTGTGCGCAATCAATCGCGTCTAGTTACAGAATTTGTTTTGAAGTTTCAGCCGTAAGTAGCGGCGAAAAAATCAGCGCGGGTAGCGCATCTGCATCGCTTCATCAACCTCTTGCATCGTCACCGCAGCGCGCTTGGCGGCACGCTCACTACCGGCAATCAGAATCTGCTGCGCCTGCTCAACAGTGAAACTCGCACGCCGCTCCTGAATTGGTTTCAAAATCTGCACAAGCGAATCCGCCGCCCAACCCTTGCATTGAATGCATCCAATCCCCGCCGTGCTGCAACCTTCAGTGACCTCGGCAATTTTTTCCTTCGTCGAAAAAACCTTATGTAGATCCCCCACCGGGCACTTGTCGATGCTCCCAGGATCTGTCCGCCGAATGCGCGCCGGATCCGTCACCATCGTTTTCAATTTTGCGCGAACTGTCGCCTCATCATCCGTCAGCTCAATCGTGTTCCCGTAGCTCTTCGACATCTTGCGCCCATCAGTGCCGGGCAACTTGGGCGACGGAGTCAGTAACGACTTCGGCTCCGGGAAAACTTCTTTCTCACCGATTTTGTAGAACTGGTTGAAGCGCCGCGCCACCTCGCGCGTCAACTCCACATGCGCCACCTGATCTTGCCCCACGGGAACAAACTGCGCTTGGTAGAGCAAAATATCTGCAGCCTGCAACAGCGGATACCCGAGGAACCCATAAGTCGTCAGATCTTTGCCTGTGATGTTCTCCTGCTGTTCTTTGTAAGTCGGTACGCGTTCAAGCCATCCCAGCGGCGTAATCATCGAAAACAAAAGATGTAAGTGCGCATGGTTTTTGACCTTGCTTTGCAGGAAGAGAACACATTTTTCGGGATCAAGTCCAGCGCCGAGCCAATCGAGAATCACATCATCAATGTTGTCGCAGATCTTCGACGTGTCCGCGTAATCCGTTGTCAGTGCATGCCAATCGGCAATAAAGAAAAAACACTCGTAGGCATCCTGGAGCTTCACCCAGTTCGCAAGCGCGCCCATATAGTTGCCAAGGTGGAGCTTGCCCGTTGGGCGCATGCCGCTCAGTACACGGGGACGAGAAGTATTTGCGATCTTATCAGGCATCTTTTCCAGTTCAATTCAGATGCGGCGCATCAAGCACACCGCTCATATACAGATTTTTTTAGTACGCTATCAATTTTATCGGGTTTTAGGAGCCTGTGTCCGAAAGCTGAAAATCCGAGTGGAAAACATGTCCAAACAACAAAAACCAGCCGGAATTGTGGGTTTTCCGGCTGGCTTTAGCTGATTGATTTTGCCCAACTCAACCCTGCGGTTTCCACCTCAGTATCGGTTTCCTCGCCGCCTGCACCTCATCCATACGGCTCACCCGCGTCGAGTGCGGCGCAGATTTGACCAGCTCCGGCTTCGTATCTACCTCAGCAGCAATCGCGCGCATCGCATCGATAAACAAATCCAGCTCCTCCACCGACTCGCTCTCCGTCGGCTCAATCATCAGCGCTCCGCTCACAATCATCGGGAAGCTCACCGTGTACGGATGGAATCCGTAATCAATGAGTCGCTTCGCAATGTCGCCCGTCTTTACGCCCTTAGCCGCTTGCCGTTTGTCGCTGAAGACCACTTCGTGCAGTGACGCCGTCTTGTACGGCAGCTCGTACAGATCTTCAAGTTTGGCGCGAATGTAATTCGCATTCAGCACCGCATCCTCCGTCGTCTGCCGCAAACCATCCGGCCCATTCGCCAAAATGTAAGCGAGCGCGCGGATGAACATTCCAAAGTTTCCGTAGAACGCCCTCACCCGCCCAATCGACTGCGGCCGAGCATAATCCCAGTGCTTTGCACCGTCTTTGTTTGTCACCAGTACGGGTGTTGGAAGGAACGGCTCCAAAATCTTCTTGCAC
>DAHXOQ010000241.1 GCA_027364815.1 Acidobacteriaceae bacterium
AAATCTCCGTTCTTCTTCTCCCTTATCTCAACGTTCTGTTGAACACCCGGCGGCGGCGGAAGCGGTGGAAACTTTCCAGTCAAATCAGTCGGTGGTGTTCCTGGCAATCCCTTCCCATCCGATGTAATAAAAAAATAAGACTTATTCGGCGCAGCATTCATCGCATCCATCGGCAGCGCCATCTCAACCGGCACTCCGCTTTTGAGGCTCCGCGCCAAATTCTCAGCAAGCTCTATCTGCGGATCGTTTGCTCCTTGACGCAGCACCTGTTGCGGAATTACATAAATTGCCAGTGCAAGTACAGTTGCTATCGCCGTTAGCACAAGCGCATTGATGATTACAGCAGGGCGCAGATAAGTCTCTCTCAGCATGGAAAAGTGCTCCTTTAAAACTGAAGTTGTTAAATCACGAATCAGCATCCAAACAAAATTCCGCCGTCGGCCTTCACCATCACTCAGCGCATCACTCAAACTCTGCCGCATCGCCGACTCATAATTCACGCGAAACTCCGCCGGATAAAGCCACAGCGCCTTTCCATACAAACTCTCCAGCCGCGTTGAGTTCATACCTCACCGCCAGTTTCAATCAGCCCAAGTTTCCGCCCCTGCGTCACAGCCGCATTCAGCCGCACCATCTCCGCCGTTAACGCACCCAGCCCCAATTCAGTCAGCCGGTAATACCGTCGTCGCTCGTTATCCGTCTTCCCGGATTCCTCCACTAATTGATCGCGCATCATCCGGTCAATCGTCCCGTAGAGTGTCCCCGGCCCCAGCGTGATCCCTCCAAACTCCGGTTTAACAGCATCCTTCATCATCGCGTACCCATGTTTTTCGCCCTCCGCAAGCGAAAGCAGTATTGCGAACACAGCCGGCGAAAGTGGTGGTGTTGCAGGTTGTTCAGTAGCCATTCGCAAATACTATGTCCGTAACGGATATAATGTCAACAGTAATATCTTGAAAATCTAAAAATTTATTTCGCGTCAGGCCGTAATGTAACTGAACGCAGCGGTGTCGTAATAATCTCAACACGTGTATCTTTTTCAAATACAACATCTTGCCCACGCCTTATAAAGTTGTCATAGACCGACAACGCCGCTGCATAGTATCCAATTCCAGCCGCCAAATTTCGGCTCCCGGCAAATATCCCCGTCAATCTTCCAGCCAATCCAAAGCCATTCGATGCCACTCCCGTCTGCGCGTAAATATTCCCATCCCCATCCAGTGCCCGGCCCGCCAGCATAGTCAGTGCCAGCGGAATCACAATGCTGGAGCGATTCGCCGGCTTCACCCCGCCCTCGGCATCCATCATGAGTCCCTGCCGTTGATCCGTCGAAGCTCCACCCAACGTCCCTGCCACCGCATCTTCCTTGCCTGCAGGAAATCGTATGCGCTGAAAGTTGAAGCGCAGCCGCCCATTGCGTCCAAAAAAGCGTGCGGCCCTGGCCACCACCACTTTGCCTGTCAATGTTGACCCCTGCGGAACAACCAACTCATGATTTCGGTCGTACACCGGTTCAACCACGAACGCCTCAACTGAGTCTCCCAGTTTCGCTGTCGCTGAGCTGACTTCTCCTTTCAAAACAGCGCTGATCGTCCAATACTCACTTCCAGTTGTCTGGGGCTTCAAGGCAGCTTCGGATATGCTCGCAGCACCAACATTAAACTCCGGCACCTTGACTGCATCTGCAACTTCAAAACTCCACGCTGTCTTCGCGCGGATACCCTCAGGGTGGTAAGGCAGCTGCATGTATAGAAGTTGCAGCATGCGGCTGCCTAAACCTGGATCAATAAAAAATGAAAGCTGCTGGTGTGCAGTTGCCTTAACCTTTGTCGCCAGGCGCCCAAAAAAAGATTGCCGGCCATGCATATGCGCCACTTCAATCTGCAGCAACGGCGCACCGGTCACCGCTTGTGTCGTGTGTATCGGCAGCGTCTCGCCATGCGGCCGCACCAGTTGAGTGAACAGTAGGTTGGCCTTGTGAAACGGTGTGAAATCCCCTCTGAGTCTTCCCTGAACTCTGACTGCGCGATCTGGGCTCAGTGAAGTTACCGTGCCTCGTATCTCGGTTCCTGCCGGGAGCAAAAGTTTCTCCTCAACAAAAACCGGATGCAGCAACCTGGTTTCAACTTGAACACCCTGCTTCATCGGATAACGCTTCAGCGTTTGAACCTGCAGCGCGGTGCCTATCGGAATCACTCGCGGCTCGACAGCGCTTTTGGGGCCATGCGAAGAATCCATCCCGCTCGAACTTTGCTGGATTGCCGCTTTGTCTGATTCAACTGGCCGCTGTTCTAGACTCTGCCCGAACGTCGAACCGCACGCAACCGCCAAAAATAATGCGACGAATAATGTGTTACCAGGCATCGAATCTCCCAAACGCCAGATACAAAGCTTCACCTCAAAGGACGTATGAATTCAAATTTGGAAATCAATGCAACCTTTCACAAAAAATCTTTGATCGTTGACAAAAATTACTTCGCACTGCGCAGAGCAGCCACTTCTGCCTGCAATGCATCAAGCCGAACCAACACCTCCGCATGATTCTTATCCGCTGCCGAAGGTTCAAAGGCCTCCACATAAAACGTCCCGTTCGGCTCCAACTCGCACCGTCGCACCTGGTGGAAGTTTTCAAATCCCTGCCTATGCACTACATTCAGCAACTCCTCGCGGTTCAGAGACTCGCGCTCCATTGCCTTCACATCAAGTTGACCATTGCGGATTAGAATTGTTGCTCGTCCCTCAACCAATCGCGTCAATCGCTTGGAGCGGAAAAGAAAACGCACCACCAGCCAGTTAATTGCCAGTAATCCAATTGCCCCAATCACGCCGCCGGAAACAGAATTATCATCTCCGATAATCGCGTTCTGCACCGTATTCGACAATGAAAGCAGAACCACCAAATCAAATGGATTCAACTGAGCCAGCTCGCGCTTGCCGAAAATCCTCAGCAGCACCACCAGGACAAGATAGATAATCACAGTCCGCAGCAGCTTCTCGGCAATCGGCAGCGGCAGTAAAAACATGTGCTCAAAAATCGGTGAATGGAACATGAAATTGAGAATACGATGCAGCAGCCAAATTTCCAATCATTGATTCACCCTACACCGGCGCCTGATCTTGGAATAGTCAATTAAACTAATCAATGTACCCCCACATCGGAGCGCAACATGGCAGGAATCCTTACCCACACCCGCACCACCCTTGAAATGATCAAGTGGGAGCACTCGATCTTCGCCCTGCCTTTCGCGCTTACCGCCACAATTCTTGCGGCTAATGGTCTTCCATCTCTCCGCTCACTTCTCTGGATTCTCCTCGCCATGGTCAGCGCCCGTTCTGCCGCCATGGCCTTCAATCGCTGGGCCGACGCTGAACTCGATGCCGCCAACCCCCGCACTCTTTCCCGCGCCATCCCCGCCGGCCTCCTCTCACGGAACTTTGTTCTCGGCTTCACCATTCTCACCGCCGCAATCTTCGTCTTTGCCTCCTCGCAACTCAATCGACTCACGCTCCTGCTCTCCCCAATCGTCCTGATCGTTCTCCTCGGCTACTCTTACATGAAGCGCCTCACCCGCTGGTCGCATCTCGTCCTCGGTTTCGCGCTGGGGCTAGCCCCCTCTGCTGCAGGGAGCGCCATCCGCGGCGCTCTGGACCCGCGCATTCTCGTCCTCCCCGCCGCTGTCACCCTTTGGGGCGGCGGCTTTGACGTCCTCTACGCCTGCCAGGATTTTGAGCACGACCGCGAAGCAAACCTCCATAGCATTCCTCAAGCCATCGGCTTGAACGGCGCCTTCCGCACCGCCCGCATCATGCACCTCCTCATGATCGCCCTCTTAGTCTGGTTTGCAACTCTCTTCCAGTTCGCTCTTCTAGGCTGGATCGGCATCTTTGTCGTCGCCGCGCTCCTCGCCTGGGAACACTCACTCGTTTCCCCCAAAGATCTCTCCAGACTCAACGCCGCATTCTTCACCATGAACGGTGTCATCGCAACTGTCTTCTTCACCTTCGTCGCCGCCGATCTCTGGATGAAGTTGCACAGCTAGCGGCATCGATTTGCCCGCGTCTAAAAACCATCAGAAATTCTTCAAGGAGCACTTGATAACCGATGAAAGTTGCCATCCAAGGCGAGCCAGGTTCTTTCAGCCACGAGGCTGCCGGCAAAATCCTCCCCGACGCCGAGATTGTCCACTGCGCACTTTCCGTCGAAGCCTTTGCTGCGCTTGCGGAAGGACGCGTTGACGCAGCCGTCATCCCCATTGAAAACTCTCTCGCCGGCTCCGTCACCGAACACTTCGATCTGCTTCTCAAACACGACCTCAAAATCGTCTCCGAGATGCTACTGCGCATCCGTCACAATCTCATCTCAGTCTCCGGCGCAAACATCACCGAGAT
>DAHXOQ010000242.1 GCA_027364815.1 Acidobacteriaceae bacterium
CACGACTGAAGTCGTGCCCTGACTCATTTTCTAACCCAGCCTTGGATCTTGTCTCATTTTCTAACCCAGTCTGGGATCTTGTCGCGTTGAAGAAAGAAGAAGCTCAAGGATGGGCATCCTTATCTTTATTAATTGAGATCAAGCAACTTCAGGTCCTTCGAGGGGCAGAAGAGAGGGCCAGACGATTGCCTGGCCCTCAGAAGGATTACAAAGTTATCGAATTGGAAGAACAACCAGCCTCTGCGAGGAGAGGCTGGTGCTTGGTTAATTGATGGTCAAGGTGCCAGCTGCGTAGTTGATGCCGGTGTAATCGGTACCGTATGGCGGGTACTGATCGAGCTGCATCGTTCCAGCAGATGACTGGATTGTGTAGGTACCCTTGGCGCAGTTTCCGCTGTAGCCAAGAATCCCGATATTCGGCGCGCCGGTTGTGGTGGAGGCCTGTGTATCCCAGTTGAGCAAGCCGTTGAGCCTGTAAGTGACGGCCGGCAGACCTGGGGAGAGACATGTAGCCTGAGTGACCGTGATGTTGTTCGGCTGCACGGTCAAAGAGGTTGGCGCAGTGGTGATGGTCAGATTGTTTGCGACGGTCGCGAATGCGAAGTTGTAGTTCGGATAACTACCGCCTGGAGGCAGTGGCGACTTCAAACTACCCAAAGCAGTTTTCATCGAGTACTGACCGACATTGGAGGTGTAATAGACGACCCCCGGTATTTTAGAAGCGCGTACAGTCGCCGTGGTGGTGATTGTTGGGGCGCCAGTGATTGGATAGGGGCCGCCACCGCAACTGTTGGTGCCGAGATAAGTTGCACCAAAGTAGCATGCGTAGCTGTATGTTCCAACCTGAGAGTCGTAGATGACGCTGTCCGCTGCTGGGGTAATGGTCAGAGTTGCTGGCGTGATGTGCAGTTCACCGGTGTTGATGACGAAAGTGTAGCCGGTGCAACTAAAGCCGGCAGTGCTGACGTTGATGGTGTAGATGCCCACATTCGAGCCCTGCGTAGCCGGAGTTGAAAGTGTGGGAGCACCCGTGCAGACGTTGTTTGATCCGCCGAAGCCGTCACCGCCATCGTTGCCGAGGAATCCGGTGATGGTGAAGGTGAAGGAAGAGTTGGGCAGCGGTGTATTGAATACCGCGGTTGCATACGGGGTTGCAGTGATGGTCAACGGAGCCGCATTGACAGTAATCGACTGGCAAGTGGAAGCGGAAGCCGTATATTGCGATGAGTAGGTAAGCGTGGTGCTGGGTATCAACGTGGCAGCCGGTGACCAGACTACGCAGAGAGTACCGGAGACGTTAGGTGTGAAAGTGGCTGGCTCAGCGATTCCATTCCATGTGTAGCCGAGGGTACCGCCGGGCAGCACATTGAGGCTGTTGTTTGAGTTGACCACGCCAACAGCAATGCTGCTTAACGGTGCGCCGTAAGTGATGGGCGCATTGGAGACGGTTTCAGTTGGAGTGTCCTGAGCGACTGTCAGAGTGCCGTTGACAAAGGTTACGGTGACACCGCCCGTGCAGGTGATGCCAGCAGGCACGATGGAGTAAGTGCCGACTGGATCAGGCGTGAAAGCTGCAGCGGGGTTGAGCGTGTATGTGACGGTGCCAGAGCAAGCAGGTGGCAGTGTCGCCGGGATGGTTGTATCCGTAAACGTGGGTGTGGCGCCGTAAGTGATGCCGGCGTTATTGGCAGTTACGGTTACTGTGGAAGTGATGGAGACGCAGGTTGAGGCAGACCCGTTGTACTCCGCGTTATATTTCAGCGCAGGAGAAGTGCCTGGAATGTTGATGGCACCTGAAGGTTTCCAGACTGCGCAGAGTGTGCCGCTGCCTGTTGGAACGAAAGTTCCAAGTTTGCCAGCTCCATTCCATGTGTAGCTGAAAGTGCCACCTGCAGTTACGTCGATGGTGTTGTTGTTGGAGTTCACCGCGTCGTATGTCAGGGAGCTAATCGGAGAACCTAACGGGAGCGTGTTGGGAGTGATGGAGACAGTCGGCGCATCCTTAAACACCCTCAAACTACCGGTTCTGTATGTGATGGTGTAGTTGGTGCAAGTGAGCCCGGAAACGGCGACGGTGAAAGTACCCACCTGAATGGGATTCTGCGCAGTTGGTGTCAACGTGTAGACAGGCGTACCCGTGCAGGCCGGGGAAGGTGTTGGTACCGCCGTATAGCTGTAGGCCGGAGTGGCGCCATAAGTGATGTTCGGCGGGTTGTTAGCGGTAATGGTCAAGGCTGCTGGATTGACAGTGACAGTTTCGCAAGTAGAGGCAGAGGGATTGTATTGCGAGGCATAGGTGAGAGTGCCGGCGACAATAAGGGTCGGTGAAGGAGTCCAGACTTCGCACAATTGACCCGAACCAGCAGGGGGTGTGAATGTAGCTGGCTCAGCGATACCTGCCCAAGTGTAGGAGATGGTGCCGTCGGTGGTGATGGTTGTGGCGTTGTTAGAGTTCTTGACGGCACTAGTAATGGAACTCAAAGCCGCGCCATAAGTGATGGTGTTTACCGAGTAAGTGAGGTTTGGCGTGTCTTGAGCGACTGTAAGGGTGCCATTGACGTAAGTGGGAGTGTATCCGCTGGCGACTGTGCAAGTGATGCCTTTAGGAACGATGGAATAGGTTCCAACGGGAATCGGGTTGAAGGCAGCAGCGGGGCTCAATGTATATGTGACTGTCCCTGTGCAGCCGTTTGGCAAGGGCGAGGGATTAGAGACATAGCTGTATGCCGGTGTGGCACCGTAGGTGATGTTGACGTTGTTAGCGGTTATGGACAAGGAAACTGCCTGAACCGTAATCGTTGTGCAAGTTGAGGCCGAGTTGTTGAAGTCGTTCGCAAAAGCAGGGACCGGAGACCAGACTACGCAGATTGAATCCGTGCCAGCGGGTAGAACAGTGCCTACGTTGATTGGGTTGCCGAGGTAGGTGTAAGCGAAAGTACCTTGAGAGCTGACGTTTGTGGTGAGGTCAAATGCTTGCGCATCAAGCTGCCCGGCAACGAGGGCTGTGCCGTAAGTGATGGTGGTAGGAACAGGCGCCCAGGTGATGGTCGGCGTGTCCTTGGTGATCTTCAATACGCCATTGTTAATGACGTAGATTGTGTAGGTATAGTTGGCACTTTGGCAAACGAGTGTGCCAGCATTACCGCTAATTTTATAGTTTCCCGGGGGTGAAGAGCTGTTGGCCACGGTGGTAATGGAAGGAGCACCTGTGCAGGCAGATGCCTGAGTGTCGCCGCCCTGAAAACCAGTGAGGGTGTAGTTGTTGCTCAGGTTAGGAATCGGCTGTCCATAAGGAATAGTTGCGTTGGTAGTGGTCAGAGTCAACTGCGCGGAGTTCTTTGTAACTTCGATTGTGCCGTTGACGAAGACAACTGCGGAGTAGGGGTAGCCGGCGCCGGAGCATTTAAAAGCACCTCCGCCAGTGCCTGCAGTGATGGTCACAACGTATGGAGCGACTCCGCCAGCAACGGGAGGATTGGTGAAGGGGTATGGAGTGCCGCCGGGGAGGTTGGAAGTCAACGCCGGCGTGCCGGTGCACATGGAAGAGCCGAGTGAACCATTGATTGTGTAATAGAGAGCCGGGGCCGGACCGTTGGCGCCGATGACGTAGCTATCGGCGGTGACAGTGAGGACAGGACCAGTGGCGTTTCCGTAGAGAAGTACGGTTTGGGTTGCGCCAGTGTTGAGGGCGTTATCGGAGAGGATCAACGAACCATTGATGGTACCTGAGATCAACGGCTGGAAGAAGATGGGGAATGCGCAAATGGAATCGACAGTAAGTGACTGCGGCGAAGTGGTGGCAACTGGGCAATCCGGATAACCACCGGTGGAGCCACCCTGAGTCCAGTTAAAGTACTGGGAGATGCTGGGGTCAGGCGGATTGGTGTCCGGGAAGACAAGGGTCTGGTTGCCGATGTTCTTGATGTAGGTAGTCTGGGTGGCACTGGTGGCACCGACTGCTGTAGGTCCAAAGTAGAACGTTGGCGCAGCTGCAGTTGAGAGCCAACCAATATAGTTCAGCGTGCCAGAGGAGGCCCACATATTTCCCTGTCCATCGATGGCCATATCAGTGGCTGCGGTGAATGGGAAAACAACCTGGCTGGTTGTGAAGTTGGTGGCAACGTAGTATTCGGTAATGCTGTTGGTATTCCAATCAGCGATGTAAACGTTGCCAACGTTGTCCACCTTGATGCTTTCCAGACCATAATATCCCTGTGTCAGACCCGAGATGATGACTTTAACGGTCGGGTTAGCGGGGATCAGGCCATCAACGGCCATGATCTCAGTGACAGTGCCGTCAAAGAAGTTCAAGTTATAGACATCACCTGAACCATCCACGGCAAGATCAGCAATACCCGTGCCGCCGGTGTAGATCTGGGTGATGAT
>DAHXOQ010000243.1 GCA_027364815.1 Acidobacteriaceae bacterium
CAGCAGCGCACCCTCGCACGAAGCCAGCGAGCGCGAAACCTCGTAGCTGAAGTCCACGTGCCCCGGCGTATCGATCAGGTTCAGCTGGTAAGTCACCCCGTCACGCGCCTTGTACATCATGCGCACCGCGTGCGCCTTGATGGTGATCCCGCGCTCCCGCTCAAGATCCATGTCTTCCAAAATCTGCGCCTGCATCTCCCGCCCGGTCACTGACCCGGTCAGTTCCAGCAGACGGTCGCTCAGCGTCGACTTACCGTGGTCGATGTGGGCGATGATGGCAAAATTGCGTAAGAAGCGAGCTTCCATGGATTGGGTTTCTGTACCTGTCGTGGAACTTGAGGCGCGAGCAGTATGCGTGAGTATCGCGTCGAATTGCAAGTGATGCAAATTGGGAAGACGGGGTGCTTGGTTGGGCACATCTGGCGCGGTTGTAAGCGCATGGCCTCTACTCTCTAGCTTATCATCGTTAGAGGTTCTACAAAGTTGATGCGGGAGTTGCACGCGACGCGTTTTTGAGAGGTTGAGTTTGGGCAGGGGCTAAAGCCCAATTCATTTTTGTGAAGATTGATGGCCCGGCTCAAGCCGTGCCTTGTTACAAAGCAGGGAAGCAAAGTGCGCTAAATCCGGCCCTTCGCAAAAGAGGCGAATGCTGGGGCAGCCGGAGTTTTGATTTGTGAAGTTGGATTGTAGAACGGACCCGATGAAGGTTGAATATTTGTTGATGAGTTTTTTTATTCGATTCAGTTTTCGAGAATTTCGCGCGATGCGGCCTTTGATGATGGGCTTGATGCTATTGCTCCCGATGCTGATTTTGGTTGAGCAAACTTCGGCGCAAGCGCAGCCGTCACAAACCAATCCAAGTGATACCCAAACGCAAACGAGCGTGAGTGCGCACCGGGTTCAGACGCTGATAGAGCAGGTGGAGCAGGCGTATACGAATGGCGAGGCGGCGTACAACAAGGGACGATTGGCGGAGGCGAGGGCGGAGTTTGACCTGGCGATTGATTTGATGCTGCAGAGCGGGATAGATATCCAGGCGGATGCGCAACTGAATGATGAGTTCAACCACACGATGGACCGGATTAATGCGCTGGAGGCCGAGGCGCTGAGGCAGGGGACGGGATTTACGCCGAAGGCTGAGGCGACGCCGTCGGATGTGGCGGAGGAAGTGACGTTTGAGCCTGATCCGAATCTGCTGGCGAAGGCGCGTGCGGAGTTGAAGACGACGCAATCGGATTTGCCGCTGGTGATTAACGATTATGTGGCCGGGTATATCAATTTTTTTGCGAATACGCAGAAGGGGCACAATACTCTGCTGCACTCGTTTCAGCGTGCCGGGCGCTACCGCGCGATGATTCAACGGGTGATGGCGGAGGAGGGTGTGCCGCAGGATTTGATTTATTTGGCAGTGGCGGAATCCGGATTTCAGCCGACGGTGGTGAATCGCAGGTCAGGCGCGGGCGGGATGTGGCAGTTTATGCCGCGAGGAAATTACGGACTGGAGCGAAATCAGTATGTGGATGAACGCTTTGATCCGGAGAAATCGACGCGTGCTTATGCGCGGTATATGAAGTTTATTTATGCGCAGTTGGGGGATTGGTACTTATCGATGGCAGCGTATGACTGGGGCGCGGGGAATGTGCAGAGGGCGGTAGAGAAGACCGGTTATGCGGATTTCTGGGAGCTGTACAAGAGGAATAATTTGCCGGGAGAGACGAAGAATTATGTGCCGGAGATTCTGGCGGCAATCATCATCTCGAAGAACCGGACGCATTATGGATTTGACGATGTGACGCTGGATCCTCCGGTGCTGACGGATACGCTGACGATTAACTACCAGGTAGATTTGCGGCTGGTGGCCGACATTATTAATGTTCCGGTGGAGGAGCTTGCGGTGCTGAATCCGAGTTTGCTGCGGATGACGACGCCACCGGAGGGTCAGTTTGATTTGCATCTGCCTGCGGGTACGGCGTCGCTCTTTGAGCAGCGCGTGGCAGTGATCCCGGAGGCACACCGGACGGCATGGAGATATCACCGGCTGGCGGCGGGCGAGACGCTGGCGAGCGTGGCGCGGGATTTTCACGTGACGGCGGCGGCGCTCGAAGAGGCGAATCAGATACACGCGGCGAAGGGTGAGGAAGCTGAGGCGACGGCAGGAATAGCCGGGCCAGATGCGATACTGCTGCCGCTGGCTCCAGTGGCGGCGCCAAGCACGAGGATGATGATTTATACGGCGCGTCGCGGGGATACGCTGGTGACGATAGCTGACCGGTTCAGATTGTCGCTTGATCAGTTGAGACGCTGGAATCATATAAGTGGGAACAAGGTTGTGCCGGGTCAGAAGCTGAAGGTGGCAGCGCCGGCGGGTAGCATTGCTCAGTCGACGGCCAAGCACAAGTCGAAGGGCTCAAGTGCGCATGATTCCAGATCCGCAACCCATCAAACGAGCGCGACAGCGCATGGGAAAACGGCGACAGCGCAGACAAAGAGTGGAAGTGCGCATACTAAAAGCAGGAGCGCGCAAGAGAAAAGTGCGGGCCAACATCCGAAACCGAGTTCGCAATCAAAACATAAGTAAAAAAATTGATAGGAAATTGCATTTACTGCTTGTCTTTTGCTGGTGTTTCCATGCAAGCTAGTGCTAGCATGTTTTGCGACAAAGCTATCTGCTTTTGTCGAAATGAAATTGATGAGTTGTGCCGTGGAGGCTTTCGAAATGGATAAGGTTTTCGGCATGTATGCAATGAGCGAAGGGGACTGGAACGCGGAACCCGCGGAGCATGATCCCGAGCATGATCTTTTAATCGAAGAGGACGAAGTGGACATTGAGCCTCTTCCATCCGCTTCAACCGGCAATGTAATGGTCAGCGAAGCTGTAGTGGTGGTTGCGAAGCCAGCACCGGCAACGAAGAAGCCGGCTGCGAAGAAGGCAGCGCCGAAGAAGGCTGCGAAAAAGCCAGTCAAAAAGGCAGCTAAAAAGGCAGCGAAAAAAGTAGCAGCAAAGAAGGCTGCGAAGAAATCCCCCGCGAAGAAGTCCGGCGCCAAGGGCGGTGGAAAGGCCAAAGCGAAAAAGGCTGTGGCTAAAAAAGGCGCCAAAAAAATAACAAAACGAGGTAACAAAAAAGTGGCAGTTAAGAAGGCAGTTAAGAAGGCGGCGGCCAAGAAGGCCCCTGCAAAGAAGGCAGCGAAGAAGGCTGTCAAGAAGGCACCGGCGAAGAAGGCCGCAAAGAAGGCTGCAAAGAAGAAGTAGTTTTTTTCTTGGCAGTGCCTTCAAAACAAGGCAAGCAAAAAAGCCCGGCAATGCGCCGGGCTTTTTTGCGCCACCTGCGGTGGGGCCAACCGCGCCTTCGGCGCAACCACCTGCGGTGGGGCCAACCGCGCCTTCGGCGCAACCACCTGCGGTGGGGCCAGCCGCGCCTTCGGCGCAAAAACAACTGCAGATCCTTCGGCTGCGCTTACAGTGCGGCGGGTTAGCTTTCGTCTCAAAAGCAAAGACAAGAACAACTGCAGATCCTTCGACTTCACTTCGCTACGCTGCGTTTCGCTCAGGATGACACATCATTGGTGGAGAGTAGCTTCGCTCAGGATGACAAATCATAAGCGTTGTTGGAACGGAGTTATTTTTTGCTGAGTTCGGTGATGGCGGCGAGAACTTCTGCGGAGTGGCCCTGGGGGTTGACGCCGGTCCAGATTTTGGCGATTTTGCCGTCGGGTGAGATGAGGAAGGTGTTGCGGTTGGCGATTTTGAAGCCGGCGTAATTGCCTAGAGTCCCGTAGGCTTCGGTGACCTTGTGCTCGGTGTCGGCGAGGAGGTGGAAGGTGAGGCTCTCCTTGGTGCAGAATTGCCTGTGGCTGTCGACGGTATCCACGCTGACGCCCAGGATGACGGCGTTTTCCGCTTCAACCTTGGGCAAGTCGTTCTGGAAGTTGTGCGCTTCAATGGTGCAGCCGGAGGTCATGTCCTTGGGGTAGAAGTAGAGGACGACCCACTTTCCGTGATAGCTGGAGAGGGAGATTTTTGTATCGTCCTGCGAAGGGAGAGTGAAGTCTGGGGCGACCTGGCCGATGGTGGGGATGGGTGCGTTTGCGGCCTGGACCTTATTGGTGATGACGACGGCGACCACCAGCAGAACAACGACGACGGATGTAACTAGAATCCATTTCATGAGATCGACCTCCTTGATCGAGTGGAGCAAGAGTGGAGTGAGTGTGAAGTTACGGAAAATGTGCGCGGAGAATTTCCGGGGAGTGCGCACTCTTATTGTGCGCGTTCGACGGCGAGAATCGCAATGCCTGCGGCGTTGGCGCGGGCGAGAATGTTGATGCGATCAAAGAGGAGGGTGTGGCCGGCTTCGAT
>DAHXOQ010000244.1 GCA_027364815.1 Acidobacteriaceae bacterium
GGTGAGTAAACGGGGCCGCGGTCGAAGAGAACAGCGCCGAGTTCGAGGGCGATGAGTGCGATGGCGAGGAGTTCGAGGACCTCGGCGCACATAGCGGCTTGTTCGCGGGAGAGGCCGATGCGGGGTTCGACGTCGCGCTCCCATGCGTCGAGATTTTCTTCCACTTCGCGACCGAGAATTTTTCCGTACTCGGAGTAGACGCGGTGCATGTAGGCGGCAAGAATTTCAATGGCCGAGAGCGCGAATATAACGAGGATGGCGCGGATGGTCATGAGGCTCTGCTCCTTGATAATTCAGGAGCAATTTTAATGGGAACGGATTTCTTTTTGGCGGTTTTGGGTCTGCCATCGACGCGTTCAATGAGGCCGGTGGGGAGGTTGAGTTTGGTGCGGAGTTTTTCTTCTTTTTTGGCCATCTCGCCGGAGTCTGTTTCGTGGTCGTGGCCGGAGAGGTGAAGCAAGCCATGGAGGATGAGGACTTTGAGTTCGGTAATGAGGGAATGATTATGTTCACTGGCCTGACGGCGGGCAACGGGAAGGCTGATGGAGAGGTCGCCGGCGAAATTGTTGTCTCGGAAATCTGCATCGGTAGTAGCCGGGAAGGAGAGAACGTCGGTGGTTTTGTTTTTGTGGCGGAAGCGGCGATTGAGGGCGCATTGATTTGAATCGGTAGTGAGGAGAACGTTGACTTCGCCTTTGAGGCGCACGGCGGATTGGGCTTGGGAGAGGAAACGATTCAACGAGCGAGGACTGGGCGGCTTCTCAGCTGTCTGGGTGAATTCGGCCTTAAGTTGTGGGTCAATCAAAATCATCGCTTAATTTGATGATACGTGAGAGCGCGCGAGGAGAGCATGGTAGATGACGCAGGATGTGGCAGAATTAGTAACTTCAATCTGGTAGGAATTGAAAAATCTATAGGAATTGATATCCCCGGCCTCAGAAGCGAGCCCGGGGGCACCCGTTGCAGTGGGAGAACGAAGTGATTACCTCTTCCCTGCTCACTGCTACTGCGTTTTTGCGGGTTGGCGGGGCTTGGTTTCGAGGTTGATGGAGGTGGCATCGCCAAGTTCGAGAGGGAGTTCCTGTTGCTGGCTTTTGACGGCCTCGTAAGCTCTCACAATGCGTTGGACGAGCGCGTGGCGGACGACGTCGCTGTCTTCGAAGTGGCAGAAGGTAATGCCTTCAACTCCTTTGAGGATGTTGATGGCGTCGACCAGGCCGGAGCGGCGCGGGTTGGGGAGATCGATTTGGGTGATGTCTCCTGTGATGACGGCTTTGGAGTTGTTGCCCATGCGGGTGAGGAACATCTTCATCTGCTCGATGGTGGTGTTCTGGGCCTCGTCCATGATGATGAATGCGTCGTTCAAAGTGCGGCCGCGCATGAAGGCGAGCGGCGCAACTTCAATGATATTTTTCTCAAGCATTTTTTCGACGCGGTCGGGTTCGAGCATGTCGAAAAGCGCATCGTAGAGAGGGCGAAGATAGGGGTCGACTTTTTCCTGGAGGCTGCCGGGGAGGAAGCCGAGTTTTTCGCCGGCTTCAACGGCGGGACGAACGAGGACGATGCGGGAAACTTTTTTGGCGTTGAGAGCGCTGACGGCCATGGCTACGGCGAGATAGGTTTTGCCGGTTCCTGCAGGGCCGACACCGAAGGTCATGTCGTTCTGCTCAATGGCTTCAATGTATTTGTGCTGATTGACGCTACGCGGCTGGACGGTGCGCTTGGCGCCTTGAGAGCGCTGCTTGCCGGTGTCGGCGAGTTTACGCAGGGTCATTTCGGGGTCGGCGAGGACGAGCTTGATCATGCCGTGGAGTTCACCATTGTGGGGGTGAATTCCAGCACGGCGGAGTGTTTCAAAGTCTGAAAAAATTTGACGCACGAGCTCAACGCTGTCGGCAGGGCCTTGCACGTGGACGGCATCGGAGCGCAGGTCAATGCGCACACCCAGTTGGTCTTCCATCAAGCGCAGATTTTCATCGCGAGTCCCGAAGAGCGGCTCAAGGTTGGGCGTAATCTCCAGTGCAGTTTTCAGATTGCCTCCAAAGTGGCCCGCGCGGCGGGCGACGGCTGATGCTTGCCTGAGAGTTTAATCGGGCGACCGAGCCCGAGGAAGAGTGTCCGCTTGAATGAAAAAGAAAAGTGGTGAGACGCGGCAGGAAAGCTGCGCTCAATGCTGGTAAGCGTTGTTTTCAATTGCGTGAAGGGAGTGGCACAGCGATTGGCGCAGCCGCTGATGGCTGAGATGGGGAGCGGATTGGCGTTGGTTACCAAGTCCTTATCTGGGGAGAGAGTAACGCTGAGCGCGCAATCCGTCAATGGCGGATTGAGCAATGGATGTTGAATTCTGCTGAGAAAGGTTGCCGAGTTTGGTTCAATTGAGCAGAAGACCGTCAGAATTTGAAAGTGAGACAGGTTCGCAACTGGCAGAAGAACATGTTGATAGGCAGCAATTTTATTGGTGCTTCATGAACATGATTCAGGGAAAGTGCCGGAGAAATCATTCAAGAAAATAGAAGTGACGAAAGTCACAAATGGCGAAGAGATTGAAATAAATCCACTCATAATCAAGCATTTATTAGTGGCTACGAAATTTATTGTTATGTCATTCATTCTGAATATATTTCATTCTATACAGTTTGGCAGGATTTCATGGGACTTTAGTAATTGAAAGTAACTACCAAATCGTTTGCTCGGTATGGCAATTTGGCGCATAGTTATCAATCAAGGTAGAGGAAGGAAAAGGTATGCATTATGGAAACTCATTCAGTACTTTCTTTGCAGATGGGTCCAAATGACTCCCGACAAGGCGCTAGAGGCGGACCAACGCCTGCACCAGTAACGACGATAGATCGACCTAGATCACTTCAGAAATCTTTATCGGATTTGAATGGCACATCTGCAGAAATTCTAGCATCGACGCTTGTGTCATTGGATGGTCTGGTTATCGCGTCAGCATTCCTGATCAATCTAGACGAAGAAACAGTTGGGGCCATGTCAGCCGCTATGTTGAGTTTTGGAGGACGGGTGGCAGAAGAATTTTCCCGTGGCGCACTGGAGCAGATTCTGATCAAAGGCGAGAACGGATACGTACTTTTAACCAGAGCGGGCACGGACGCAGTACTTTGCGTCATCACCAACAACATGGCGAAGCTAGGATTGATTTTTCTGGAATGCAAAAGGACCTCTGCGAAGATTGCCCAAATCCTTGGCTAGTGCAGCTAAATAGAGGCTTGAGTTGGAGCCATGCTTAAAGACATCAGGCTCTGCGAATATTAGCGCGGCATTTTTGAAGCTTTGAACAATGCAAATAACCGAGGTTTTATTGATGGCTGAAGATTACAATGATCGCTCTCTGTCGACATATCAAACTGTCAGTGGATTCAAAGCGGAAGACATCACTTTATTAGCTAAAATCGCTCCTTTTGTTGAGCCGTATCTTCCTCAGATGACTGACAAGTTCTATGCTCGATTGCTCTCAGACCCATCCGCTGCAGCAATGCTTGAAGGGCGCGTTGAAGCACTTAAAGCGACGCATCTGGTTTGGCTCAAGGAGCTCTTCTCTGGCCAAAGCGAGGAAACAATTGTGAGGCGCCAGGAGATGATTGGCCAGGTGCATGTGAAGGCCAGAATTCCGCCGGTATTTTTGGCGGCGAGCATGAGTTTTCTGCGCGGAACTTTTCCCGAGCTTCTGGCATTAGTATTGGCGAATAAAGCGGAGACCGTGGCAGCGACAGCAGCATTGATGCGAACACTGGATATGTGCCAGTACCTGATTGACCGCACGTACTTGCAGTGCTTGATGGATAATCTCGGCATCAAGCCAGCGCTGCTGAACAGATTGATGACCACCTGATGATGGAAACAGTGGGCTATCGATTTTGCATGCATACCGTTTCATTCAGCAGAGCAGATCCTGCCAGCGGCCGGAGGTAAGGCAGAGATGAAAAACGCGCAGACAATAGTCTATGTATTTGCGCTGGCTGCTGTGCTGGCTATCTACGACATGTTGAAGGAGTGGATGAATTTCTCCACAATTGTTGCTCTGATCGTTGTGCTTTCTCTCTTCAGCACATGGCTAATTGTCCAGTTAATTCTGAATAAATTCGTCTTTAACAAAAGTGAAATGGATAGCACTATCACGGAACCCAAACCAATTTCAAAGATTGATTTGAACCAGGCCAAGCGGATTTTTTCGCAGTTGAAACCACGCCGAGTGCTACAGCCGAAAATCGGTCACGCAGGAAGAACAGTAGCAGTTCACGTGAGAAGAGCAGAAGAGAAGAAACCCGAGGTTGCTGCGAGTGAGATTCAACCGGGGCATGGGAGTGCGCGATCGAGGGTTCAGAGC
>DAHXOQ010000245.1 GCA_027364815.1 Acidobacteriaceae bacterium
CGCAGGGTTTGAAGGCGGCGGCGGATGCGGGACTGAATACAGCGCTGCACGTTTCAAAGGGTCGGAAGCGCGAAGAACATGATGAGGATGTTCGCAAGACGCTCGAAGCGAATGGCGTGGAACTGGTTTGCCTGGCGGGGTATATGCGATTGCTTTCGCCGGGGTTTATTCAGGCGTTTCACAACAGGATTTTGAATATTCATCCGTCGATGTTGCCGGCGTTCACTGGAATGCATGCGCAGGAACAGGCGTTTGAGTATGGGGTGAAGGTGGCGGGGTGCACGGTCCACTTTGTGGATGAGGATTTGGATCACGGAGTGATTGTGCTGCAGAGGGCGATTGAGGTGCTTGACGCGGATACGGCAGAGACGCTCGCCGAGAGGATTTTGGTGGAAGAGCATCGGGCGTATGTTGAGGCAATTGGACGCGTGGTGAGTGGGAAGTATGAGATTCGCGGCAGACGATTTGTGATGAAGCAAAGCTAGATTTTGTAACTGCACAAAGCAAGGTTTTGTAAACTGATTTGGAAGGTGGATAGAGATGAAAATTTCTCAGGTTGTGGCGTGGTTGATTCGCGTTGTGGGTTTGGCGGTTTTTGCAGTGGCGTTTTTGCTGCCGGCGCTGGGGCTGGACCCGCATGACGAACATCCTCTGATGGGATGGAAGTGCGCGTCGATTGCGCTGACGATGCCTTTCTCGAAAGAGGCAACCTTCAATCTTGATGTGATTTTGGTGTCATTGAGCGGGTGGTTGAATCTTTTTGTGATTCTTTACCTGGTGTTTTGCTTATTCAAGCAGCTCAAGATGGCGCGGTGGGTTTTGGTTGGTCTCAGCGCGGCGAGCATGATTTCGACCTGGGTGTTTTTTGGGAGACAGCATTATGTTCCGCTGATGGGACATTTTCTTTGGATTGCTGGTGCGGTGATTATTATTTTGCCGGAGTTTTTTGGAAGTAAGCAGGAAGGTTGATGAAGTCAAGACTCTGCCTTTTGCTATTTGTATTCGCTACATTGCAATGCGGTGCGCAAAGCTCACCGCAATATGATTTGTGCATAAAAAATGCGCATACTCAAGCTGAACTCAATCAATGCGCAATTTCGGAAGCTTTGCATGTTGATGCTGAACTGAATTCGGTATATCAAAATTTGCTTTTAAAAGCCAAAGTTGTTCAAGGTGCGCAAGAAAAAATAAAAGCCGCTGAAGATGCATGGCGGCTGTACCGAGACGCCTATATTGCTGCAATGTATCCAGTTAAAGATAAACAGACTGAATACGGATCAATGTATCCAATGGATGTTGATCTTCTACGCGCGAGTTTAACAAGTGAACACATTAAGGATTTGCGCGAGTTGCATAAACAATATGAAGAGATGGCCCATTAAAGAAGGATATTTTCGGACAGGTGCAGCAAGTCAGCGGGTTTGTTAGGGAGTGAAGCGTGATTCGTTGAGCGAGATGATGGACTAATGCGATGCCATTCAGAAAAGCAACCGCAGGTTCTTCGACTTCGCTACGCTTCGCTCAGGGTGACAAGCTGTAATGAACAATAAAGAACTATAAAGAACAAAAACAAATATTGGTGAGTCGAAGATTTTCATATCCCACCCTTTCCTCAGAAAAAAGCGGAAAGGATGGGGCACGGGATATTTTTGCTGGGATAAGAAGCGAAAAAGCCAGGGTGGAAGTGAAAAAAGCCTGGGTCTCTGAAGCGAGAGTTGAGGCAGCCATAAATGCGGTAAAAATGGCCCAACCCCAAAAATATTTTTAAATCCAGTTTGCGGTTTGGTGCGTACTCCAAATGTGAAGTTGAACCGGAGGTCGGTTTTGACTCCATGGAACAAATTGAAGACTGCAACTTCGCGCGGTGGAAGTCAAATCTGGAAAACAAGGAGAATTGATATGGCTCTTAATTTGGGTATTGGGACAGGGAATGGCGTAAACCGCCGCTCGTTTTTAACTGGAGCAACGATGTTTGGCCTGGGTGCGGCGACGGTTGGCGTTATTGACGGCTGCGGGATGGGGTCGAAGATGGTTTCTGCGGCCAACATGACGGATCCGGCGGCTGATATTCTGACGGCCGCGCTGATTGCGGAGAGCCTGGCAATCACGACTTATTACACGGCGCTGTCGTCGACGGGTGTGATTACGGACAGCAATCTTGCGGGTGCCGGCGGGACAGCGACCAATGTGAGTGCGACAGGGAACGCGATCAATGTGGCGTATCTTCAAGGGGCATTGCTCGAAGAGGTTTCACATGCGCAGTTGTTGCGTTCGCTGCTAGGATTGCCGACAGATGGGAGCGGCGATGGAGCCGCGGGAGTGCCGCAGACTTTTTATTACCCGACTGGCACATTCAGCACATTGCAGGGTTTTATGCCGGTGCTGGTTGCGCTTGAAACAGCATTCGTCGGAGCGTACATGACGGCGGTGGAAGAGTTTGCGTCGATGGCTGCGGGGTACAACGGATTCAGCGCGACTCAATCGAACCCTGCGATGGCCGGGTCCAATCTGAGCCAGGCAGATTTGATTTTGTATGCCAAGGTGGCATCATCGATACTTGGTGTCGAAGCGGAACATCGCGCATTGGCGCGGGCGATTCCTGCGGTGACGTTGAGTTCGCCAAATTATGCGGGTATCAATGTGGTGCCGGCGAACAACGTGAATTACGAAATTACCGATGGGCTCACCGGCCTGATTGTGAGCGTGAGCGGCGATACGAGTACAACAGCTGCGGCAGCGCTGGGATCGTTCATCAGCGCAGGAACGAACCCCGTATCTGTGCCTACAGTGGCGGCGCAATCGAGTTTTTCGACGGTTGTGACGTCTTCTGTGGCATCGAATGTGAGTGGGTCGATACCCGCAGCGGAGTAATTTTTTGCCCCTTTTGTCGGAGTTAGATTGTTGCAGTTATAATTTCGGCAACAGGGGCATCTGACTTCCTCCAGCTCATCTTTTGGCTTAGTCACAATCAGAGTGTCCGGTTGGATTGATTTTCAAAAAAACATCAGAGTACGGATTACCGGCAAATGATTGCATGACGGAAGAGCATTCTAATCCGCAGGACAATCTTCGGACAATTGCGACTGGCGGCGGCACGCACCAGAGGCAATTGACTGAGGATGCGGATTTGCTTGCGAAAATCAGCCGACGCGATTCAGCGGCGATGACTGTGCTGTTTGACCGGTACAGCAGGCTGGTTTACTCGATTGCGTTTCGGGTGTTGAAAGACGCAGCCGCATCTGAGGATGTGACGCAGGAAATCTTTTTCCAAATCTGGCAAAGCCCTCACACGTTTGAATCTCGGCGTGGGGCACTGCATGCGTGGCTTGCGGTTGTGACGCGAAATCGCGCAGTGGATTTACTGAGGCGGCGCAAACCCACGGAGCCAGTGGATGAAATCGTGTTAACCTCATCTATCAATACAGCAGATGATGCGCAACGGCGGCTTATGATGGAGCACGTGCGCGCGCACTGGGGAAGTTTACCGAGTGAACAGCAAAATTCATTGGAGTTGGCATTTTTTGAAGGGCTGAGCCACGCGGAAATTGCAGCGCAGACCGGGACACCGCTCGGCACAGTGAAAACCAGAATCCGCTCGGCGTTGCTGAGTTTGCGGGGAGCAGTCAGTTGATGGCAATGAATACACACATCCCGCGCGAAGATCTTGCACTGTACGCACTCGGGGCGCTTGAGGCTCAGGAGTCGGCGGCAGTGCGTGATCATTTGGATGCGTGTGAGAGCTGTCGCGAGGAACTCAAAACGGTGGCTGGGGATTGGTCGCTTGTTGGTATGACGGCAGAAGATCGACCGCTGCCCGAAGGAGCGCGGCAACGGTTTTTGAGCAGGATTGGGGCTAAGAAAGTTGTTGCGATCAGTGCAAATGATGGGCGGAAAGCTCGTGCGGTGAGTTTATGGATTCCGTGGGCGATTGCGGCGGGTTTTGCATTGCTTGCAGTTGGACTTGGGATGGAAGCAAACTCGATCAGCAATGCGCTTAAGAATGCGCAGGAAGAGGCGCGCGCAGATGCGGAGCATGCGAAAGGAGCTGAGGCGGTTTTGAATTTGCTCTCAGCATCGCAGGCGCAACATATTTTGCTGACTGAAGCAGCGGGGCGGCCGGCGCCGAGTGCGAGGGCGGTTTATTTGCCAGCGCATGGATCGCTGGTTCTTGAAGCTTCGAATCTGAAGCCGATTGATGCCGGGAAAACTTATGAGCTTTGGATTATTCCGAAGAATGGCGGCGAGCCGATTCCGGCGGGGTTGTTCAGGCCTGATGCGACGGGGAGCGCGAGCGTGATTCTGCCGACAATTCCGAGTGGGGTGGAGGCGAAGGCGTTTGGTG
>DAHXOQ010000246.1 GCA_027364815.1 Acidobacteriaceae bacterium
GGGCATGAGCGTGGAGATGACGGCGGGCGTGCTGGTGGCGCGGATGATGGAGGGGATGCAGTTTGTGCTCGGTCCGACGATGGCGTTTCGGCGCGATGTAATTCGGCGCATGGGCGGCTTTAAGGTCACGGCGGATTATTGCGCGGATGATTTTGTGCTGGGCAATCAGACGTTTTTGCAGGGCGAGCGTGTGGTGCTGAGCCATCACGTGATTGACCACATGGTGATCAACGAGAGTTTTGTTCAATCGATGCGGCACCAGGCGCGGTGGATGCAATCGACGCGCTTCTCCAGGCCGAAGGGACACTTTGGAACGTCACTGACTTTCAGTTTGCCGTTTGGATTGCTGGCGTTGATTGCTGCGGCGGGGCTTGGACATGCTGAATGGGGAGTGGCGCTGCTGGGATGGAGCATTGCAACGCGGATTGCGATTTCGCTGGCTGCGGGGCGCGCGGTGGTTCAGGATAAGAGTTGGGTGGCGCTTCTGATTTTGTATCCCGTGCGCGATTTGATGGGGATTGGATTTTGGGCGGCGAGTTATCTTTCAAGCAAGGTGCTGTGGCGGGGACGGGTTTTTCAATTGCTGCCGGGTGGAAAGATGGTAAAAGTAGGGACAAAGGGACTGAGGGACTAAGGGACAGAGCCACCCCCTGCAAGCAAGTGCGCTTGCCGGGAATCCCGGCAGGGACTGAGCCAACCATCATTTAATTGAATTGAATACCGGGGATAAATCCCCGGCCTACCGCACGAAAAGCAACGGCAACAACAACTGCAGATCCTTCGACTGCACTTCGCTGCGCTTCGTTACGCTCAGGATGACAGTTCATTGAGAAAACGGTGAGTGCGGATTACTTTTCAGTCAACGGGCGATCGGTCCAGAGGGCTTTGTCGGCGACGGTGGCGACGGGGTAGAGCTTGCCGGAGAGGAGTTGCTCGGCCTTGAGCTGATTTTTGTCCTGGGCAAAGAGCCATTTGCGTTCGCCAACTCCCCAGACTTTTTGCAAATCATCCTCACTCATAAAAATATTCGGCGCATCGGGATAACAGGAACCCCAAAGCAGCGTGGAGCCCTCGCCATGCGGCGAGCAGCGCGGCGTGATGAGATCGGCGGGCTTGCCGAAGAAGTGATGGGTGTAGAAGACGACCGAAGAGGCGTCGGATTGATCGCCGAGAATGATGAAGGTGTCAGTCGGCGCGGCCTTGGCGAGCATCTCATCGGCGAGTTTCTTGGAGCTTAACATTGGTTCGAAGCGGGCGAAGGCGATGTGCGCGGCGACGAGGAAAAGCGCGCCGGTAAAGGCGATGGTGAGAGTTGCGCCGAGATGTTTTCCGCGCAGGCGTAGAATCCACGAAGTCAGCGGGCCGATGAGCAGCGCTACGGCTGCGAGGATTGCGGGGAGACGCAGCGCGGCGAAAGATGGGCCGGTGAGATCGAAGATGTGCGACATGGAGAGCTGGTAATTGCCGACTGCGTTGTGCGCAAGGAGCGTACCAATGTCGGCGACGTAAGGGATGTTGCGCGATTGCCAAAGAGCGACGCCGAGAGCGAGCGCAATCAAGACACCGGCGAGAGCAAAGATAGCCTGCGCGACAGAGAGCCAGCGCAGTGAGAGATTCGGCCGCTCGCCATCTTCGACGCCCTCCTCAATGCCCGCGAGAACGCCGGCGATGAGGATCAGCAAGGGCGGCCATGCGGGGAATGTGTAATATTCCTGATTGGTGGAGATGGAGAAAAAGAGCAAGATGAATGCGGAGTAGATGCCGAGCAGCCATTCAGTGCGGACTCTGAATTTGAGACGCCAAACGTATTGCGCCGCATCTTCGCGGGCTGCGTGGTCCAAGTAAAAGTCGACGGTATCAGCTGTATTCGGCCTAACGTGCGCGAGCCAATTGTGGCGCGTCTTCCAAGCGGTGACCAGAAGCGCGGGAAGAAAAAGACTCCAGGGAAAAAGCCATGCGAGCGGCAAGAACCAGTAAGCGAGAAAAGGAAGTTTGCTGTAATCGTGCGGAAAGCGCGTGCCGAGGAAGCGGAAGACGTGTGCGTTGAGGAAGTAGAAATAAGTGAAGCCGTGTACGTTGCCGATGGTGGGGTGGTTGCCCAGAGGCGCGCCCTGATCAGGATTGGCGATGCCTGCGAGGATGTGCCAGGGCGCGGCGATGAGAAGAAAGAGCAGGACTCCGGTGATGGGCTTCAGCTCTCTCCAGCGACGCCACTGACCGCTCAAAAGCAGAAAAGGAATGGCAGCGGCGAGAAAGAAGACCGGCGCGATGAGTCCTTTGGTGAGCGTGGCGAGGGCGAGAGCAATCCACATACCGTAGAAGCGGACGGGGCGGCGACTTTCCAAACCTGTGATGAGCGAGTAGAGCGCGAGAAGAAGCAGAAAGGTGAGGATGGCTTCAGGAATATAGAAGCGTGTGTATAGAAACGGACCGATTGCGGTGAGGATTCCGAGCGCTGCATAGAGACCTGCGCGCTTGCCCCATGCGCGGCCGGCCCACAACCAGCCAAGCCAGGCGCAACCGAGAATCGCGAGCACATTCGGCAGGTGGGTAGTTGCGGCGCTTTCACCTGCGACCTTGTACAGCGCGGCAACCGCCCAGTATGGCAAGGGAGCCTTTTCGAGATAGCGAATTCCATCGACCTTCAACGTCACCCAATCGCCCGACTCGGCCATGTGCTGCGCGGCTTGTGCGTGTGAGGCATCGGCATCATCGAGAAGCGCCGGCGTGTGCAACGAAGTGATAAATACTATTGCAAAGACAGCAAGAATGATGAGCCAGGAGACGAAAGTAGAAGGCGTGCTATGAACTGGCGCAGAGCTGGATTTTGTAGTCGTCATGTGTTCAGGAGCCTCGATTTTGCAGGAAATCCGCTGCTTTCAGGATAGCAGCAGCATTTGCGAGCGTATCCTGCAATGCGAACTTGCAATACGGCGCGCAAATATCAGCACGAATTTTTGCTTATGAGGAAAATATTGCCGTCACAAAATTACTTGCGTCCGGATTTTGAGCGCGAACCTTTGACGGAAGATGTGAGCAAGAGCCGCGCCATGCGCGCATCAATGAGCCAGCGGAGGATGGGAGGACGGTGGGCGAGATCGACGCGCACGATTGACGCCTTGCGCATGCGAATGGCCGCGCCACCATTGCCTGTAATCATGCGGCCCAGGAACTGAAAGAGATTCGGATTGTGGCCGACAGCGAGGACACCCTCGTAACCTTTTTCAGCATATTCAGTGAGCATTTTTTGAAAGCCGGCGTAATCGCCATTGAGCGAGAGAGCTTCATTCACTTCGATGCGGCTTTCAATGCCCATTTCGGTAGCGACGAATTGCGCGGTCTGCATGGCGCGCTTGAGCGGACTTGAAACAATTACGTCTACCTGAACTTTTAACGCACTGAGGGCCTGGGCCATGAGCATGCACTGCTCCTTGCCCTCCTTGATGAGTGCGCGCTTTGCATCGAGCTCGTGATTATCGCGTGCGACTCCAGCATTAGCGTGACGCATTAAATAGAGATTCATAGCTTCCGTTCTTAATTTGAGCCGTATTCCAAAAATGCAAAGAAGATCAATCAGTATCAATTAACTATTGAGTTCTTGGATTGATAAGAAGACGACCCCTACCGTTTAAGGATTTTAACACAAATGTAACAATGCAAGCTTTATCGGAGATATTGCCAAAGCTCGCTGCGCAGAATACCAAAGAGGCGTGGCTTCACCATGATTAATTGAAACCCGTTGGCCTGCAACTGTGTTGTGTAGTCGGGAAGGTTGCGAATTTGCAAGCCCGTCAAGAGGCCGAAGACGCGATAGAGAAAACTAATGAGGAGATTTGCGAGAGCCCGCTGAATTCTGCGATGTGGAAGTGCAAACTCGGAGACGGCCCAGATTGCACCGTGATCCAGCGAAGGAAGAATACGTGTGATCAGTTGAGTTACTTCTTCGGTTGAAAAACAATCGAGAAGGAAGTGGCTGACAACGAGATCGTACTTTGTATTTTGGGGCTGCCAGTTTCGCAGGTCGGCGCATTGAGTTTGCACGCGCGTTTGATTTTTTCCGGTGGCGCGAAGAAGCGCAGTGAGCATCGCGGGGCTTGCGTCGATGGCATCTGCGCTGAGGTTCGGATTTACGCGCAACAGAGCTGCGGTGAAACGCCCATCACCATCGCCGAGAATCAAGGCATGGCGAGCGAGCAGCATCCGGGGAAGAAATTGCATGCGGCAGCGCATCAGGAGCGGGCCGAAGCTCAGGTACTCCAGCCATCGATAGACGCGGGCGAGCTTGTCGAAGTTGGCGGCTTGATTCATGACCGCGCACCCCAGACCCAAAGCAGCATTGG
>DAHXOQ010000247.1 GCA_027364815.1 Acidobacteriaceae bacterium
ATGAAACAAACCCTCTACCGCACCAGCCATGATTCACCCATGTTCCAGGCCCTCATCGACGCCGCAGCTACAAAAGAAGCCACCGTTGTCGTCGAACTCATGGCCCGCTTTGACGAGGCCTCAAACATTCACTGGGCACGCAGCATGGAAGATGCCGGCGTCCAGGTCTTCCACGGCGTCGTCGGCCTCAAAACCCACTGCAAGCTCGCCATGCTCGTCCGCCGCGATGAAGACGGCGTCACCCGCCGCTACTGCCACCTCGGCACCGGAAATTACAACCCCGTCACCGCGCGCTTCTACACCGACCTCAGTCTCCTCACCTGTGACCCTCAAATCACCGAGCGCGTCCACATGGTTTTCAACTACCTCACAGCGCACTCCGAGGTCGACGATTACCTTCCCCTCCTCGTCGCACCGCTCACCATGGCTGAAAGTTTCCTCGGCCTCATCCGCCGCGAGACCGAGCACGCCAAGGCTGGCCGGCCCGCACACATCGTCGCCAAGATGAACGCGCTCCTCGAACCCAGCGTCATCGAATCACTCTACGCCGCATCGCAAGCCGGAGTCCAAATCGACCTCATCATCCGCGGCCTCTCCATCCTCCGCCCCGGCGTCAAAGGACTCTCTGAAAATATCCGCGTCCGCTCCATCGTCGGACGATTCCTTGCGCACTCCCGCAGCTTCCCCTTCGCCAACGGCGGCCAGGCTGAAATCTACCTCGGCTCCGCCGACTGGATGCCCCGCAACCTCTTCGAACGCTGTGAAGTCGTCTTCCCCGTCCGAGACAAAGCCGCACTCGACCGCATTCACAACGAGATCCTGCCCGCCTACCTCGCCGACACCATCAAGGCACGCATCCTGCAACCCGACGGCACTTATGTGCGCGCCTGCAAAATCTACAAATCCGCCCCCGCCTTCTCCAGCCAGCAATTCCTCCTCGACCTCGCCGAATCCAAAACCGACCTAAGCGCCATCCCAAAGAACTAACCATCACTTCCTTGTAGTGCCAGACTTCAGCCAGATTCTTCTAGCAAAATTTGCACCTTTCGGATTGAAATCGCCGGGTGCCCCATTCTCGCGCTTTTTTTTCGCGCGAGGGTGGGCCTGCATCAAACTCCTGCTCCCGGCCGAAGGGCTCTGCTGCATGCAATGCCTTGCAGAAGATTTCCCGCTATGGTGCTACTGTTTTTCTAGGGTGCACTTCGGTTCGATTACTCGCCCATGCCTACTAATTTCCTCTTCGGCATTGGCAGTCAATCATGTTTACACCCAACAAGGAGAATCTTCCATGGGACAGTGTCCTTCGCAAATCTTCAACAACATCACCTCCGAGCAGTTCGCCACACTCTGCGAAAAAGCCCAGGCCACCGGTATCCCCCTCAACGGCAACAATGGCACCGCAGAAAAAATGGGCATCGAAGTCACCTGGAGTTACTCGCCAGACTCTCAGCAACTCGATATCCAGTGCACCCACGTCCCCTTCTTTGTCAGTTGCAACGACGTCAATACCCGCATCAGCAACCTGATCCGGCAAACTCTCGACTGAGGCCAACTTGCCAGTCTCAAAACCTCCCCATTTCCACGACATGCGAATATACTGCCATCGGCGACAGACGGAATATACTATTTAAGGAAACGGAGCAAGAACCCGATGGCAGCATCATTCATGGCCGGAATCCCGGCACTCAAAGACCTTTACGATGACCTGAAGCGGCGTATGGAAAAGGCCGTCGCCGACTTTCAGGCCAACCTCGCCTCCACTCGCACCGGGCGCGCCAGCATCCACATGCTGGACCAGGTCAAAATCGATTACTACGGCACCCACACTCCCATTACTCAGCTCGCACAGGTCTCCACACCCGAGGCTCAGCTCTTCCTCATCCAGCCCTGGGACCCATCTGTCCTCGCTGAAATTGAAAAGACCCTCCGCGCCTCAGACCTCGGCCTCAATCCTCAATCTGACGGCAAAATCATCCGCGTGCCCATCCCACCCATGACCGAAGAGCGCCGCCGCGAAGTCTGCAAGCACCTCAACCGCGTTCTTGAAGAGCATCGCACCGCCGTTCGCAACATCCGCCGCGATGGCAACGACGCCCTCAAAAAACTCGCCAAGGACAAAAAAATCTCCGAGGACGAAGAGAAGCGCTCGCTCGAAGAAATCCAAACTCTCACCAACGACGAAATCCATCACATGGAAGAGCTCTCCGCCAAAAAAGAAGCCGAGATCATGCACGTCTAACTTGATTTGCTGCGCATCCTCTCCGCGCCTGAATCTATCAACACAATCAATGGCCCGCACTCTTCATCCGGAGTGGGGGCCATTTTCATTTTCGGATCAATCAAATCTCCGTGAATTGCCGCAATTCGCAGCACAAACTCCCCCCAATCGAGCTATCCTGTTCTGGCCATGAAAACAAAATTTCTCCTCGTCCTCGCCACTCTTCTCGCGCTCCCTCTCGCCCTCTCCGCGCAATCCCCCGCGCCCTCCACCACCTGGAGCTTCGCCTTCTCCGGGGACAGCCGCAACTGCGGCGACTTCGTCATGCCCGCCATCGCCGCCCACGTCAAAGATGAAGGCGATCTCCTCTACTGGCACCTCGGCGACTTCCGCGCCCTCTACATGATCGATGAAGACATGAAGGCCATGCAGCCAACCGGCTCGCCCCTCAACAATGACGATTACCTCAGCCGCGCATGGGACGATTTCCGCGTCCATCAGCTCGCCTCCTTTGGACAACTCCCCCTCTTCATCGGCCGAGGCAATCACGAGAACATCCACAAAACCCGCGAAGATTACATCAAAGCCTTCGCCGACTACCTCAACCGTCCCGAGATCGCCGCCCAACGTGCCGCCGACGGTCCCAGCGCAGCTCCCATCGGTCCCTGGTACCACTGGACCCATCAGGGCGTCGACTTCGTCACTCTCGACAACACATCCCACGACGAATTCAGCGACGCGCAACTCTCCTGGCTCCGTGCCCTCCTCGACCGCGATCTAAAACCCAACTCCGGCATCCGCACCATCATCGTCGGCATGCACGAAGCGCTCCCCCACTCTACCGGCAGCGAGCACGCCATGGACGATTGGTCCCGTGGCAACTCCACCGGCGAGCTCGTCTACCACTGGCTCTACGACGCGCAATCTGCCGGCAAGCACGTCTATCTCCTCGCCAGCCACTCCCACTACTATTCGCCCAACGTCTACAACACCTCCTACTGGAAGCAATACTCCAAAGAAGTCGTCCCCGGCTGGATCATGGGCGCTGCCGGAGCGCATCGCTACAAGCTCCCCAAAGGCGCTGACCCCGCCGCCCGCGATCACATCTACGGATACATGCAGGGCACCGTCAACCCGGATGGCACCGTCAACTTCTCCCTCCGCGAAATCAGCGAAGACGATATGATCAAGAACAAGTGGCCCAACGCTCCCCTCGACGCCATCCACGAGTGCTTCATCCATAACAGCGACTAATGCTGAGCCCCTCACTCCATCCAAAAAACAAAAAGGGCGCGGAATTTAATCCGCGCCCTTCGCATTTCAAGCCTTCAAACCAGTTTCCCTCTAGTTCTTGCTGAACAGCGGTATATGAAATCCAAGTTCCGCATCCGACTTCTTTTTGGACTGCTTGCCGGGCGCATTCTCGTGCAACTGCGTCCGCTGTGAATTGATGCACAACCACCCGGCTCGCACCTTCTGGTAAACGTGCGTATACACTCCGCGCTCCTCCATTGGGTTGCCATTCACTCGACGATGGTAGGTGTACGTCCCATTCACCACCGCCACATCGCCCAGCATGCGCACTGTCACCACATGAAATTCAAGCGTCAGCGTCTTGTCTTCGCTATTCACCAGCCGCGCCACCTGCTGATCGCGCGTCGTAATATCACCCGTCGATGAAACTCCCACAAACAGCGGCGAGAGCACCAGCTCCAATCCATACTGATCACGATGGCTCACCGAAATCGACCAGTTGTCTTCCAGCTTCTGGAAGGTCTCAATCTCCGGCGACTCGGCCGACATCGCAGGAAGCTGCGCCCTCTGATCCGTCGTTTGTGTGGATTGTGGATCCATCGTTGCTGTCGATTGTGCTTGAATAAGACAGGTTGAAAAGGCTATGGCTAAACCCAGGGAAAGTAAAAACGGTTTCATCTAAATTGCTCCTACTCTGTCCATCATATTCTCTTGGACGATCTTCAACCTCATCTGGCTACCAAAATCTACCAATTTACGGTGGATTTCTCCGCATTCCAATAGAATTTTCACCTAATTATCCATATTTTCACCTTTCCCAGCTTCCTTTACCGC
>DAHXOQ010000248.1 GCA_027364815.1 Acidobacteriaceae bacterium
CGTAACCGGCAGCACAAACGGAGGGAAGCACTAATGGCCGCCTTTGTCTCCCGTTACGCCCGCGCCTTTGCCGATGTTGTCACTGAGAAGAAGCTCAATGCTGTGGAACTTGAGCAGCAGTTGATGGCCTTTGGTGCGCTCTGCGATGGAAACGCAGAACTGCGCGAAGCATTTGAAAATCCGAGCGTCAGCGCGAAGCAGAAGATCGCCATCCTCGACGGCTTGAACAAGAAGCTCGCATTCAACGCGGTGCTCCGGAACTTTGTTGCCGTACTCATCGATCACGGGCGCATCGGCGCACTCGATGAAGTTATCGCCGCATTCCACGCCGAGATGCAATCGCGCGCCGGAGTGCAGCAGGCCGAGGTTACCACAACGCGCACGCTCAATGATCAGGAGCGCGAGGGGTTGCTCAAGGGAATTCAGAAGATTGCAGGAACAAAGGTGGAAGCAATCTTCAAAGAAGACAAAACAATTTTGGGCGGTGCGGTGGTTCGCATCGGCTCCACGGTTTACGACGGCTCGGTCAGGGGACGTTTGGACCGGCTGAAGGAAGTTTTGGTTGGTTGAAGACAGTGATCAGATTTCAGAAATCAGGGATCAGGGAATACGCGTAAGCGAAGAGTTTGGTTTTTAAGAAATTGGAATTGCAGGAGCAGGAATCACCAAACAGGAATCAGTAATTGATTGTTCAAGAACAATGACAGTCGAAAACTGATCCCTGATTTCTGATATCTGATCCCTGAATAAGAAGGAAGCACCGATGGCTCAGATTAAGGCAGACGAGATTACACAACTGCTCCGCGAGCAGATTGCGAACTACGATTCGAAGGTTCGGGTCGACGAAGTGGGCACAATTACCTCGCTCGGCGACGGTATTGCGCGCATCCACGGGCTGGACAAGGTCATGGCCGGCGAACTCCTCAGCTTCCCTCATGGCATTGCCGGTTTGGCTATGAGCCTTGAAGAGAGTCAGGTCGGCGCCGTCATTCTCGGCGAGTATACCGAACTCAGCGAAGGCAACGAGGTCAAGCGCACCGGGCAGATTTTGAGCGTTCCTGTGGGTGACGCGATGATTGGCCGCGTAGTGAACGCGCTCGGCCAACCCATCGACGACAAGGGGCCCATCGCCACGACGGCCTTCAATCCGGTCGAGCGTCTTGCTCCCGGCATCGTTGACCGTCAGCCGGTGCGCGAGCCCATGGCCACGGGTCTCAAGGCCATCGACGCGATGATTCCGATTGGCCGCGGCCAGCGCGAGCTCATTATCGGCGATCGCCAGACCGGCAAAACCGCCGTTGTTCTCGACACCATCATCAACAACGCGAAGAATGACTTGATCTGCATCTACTGCGCCATCGGTCAGAAGCGTTCTTCAATCGCGCAGGTCGTCCAGACGCTGACTGAAGCCGGCGCCATGGGGCACACCATCATCGTTGCCGCCTCGGCATCAGAGCCCGCGCCAATGCTCTACCTCGCGCCCTTTGCCGCAACCGCCATCGGCGAGTTCTTCCGCGATTCCGGACGCCACGCGCTCGTGATCTACGACGATCTCTCCAAGAACGCCACCGCTTACCGCGAAATTTCTCTGCTGCTGCGTCGTCCTCCGGGCCGCGAAGCGTATCCCGGCGACGTCTTCTATCTCCACTCCCGTTTGCTCGAGCGCTCGTGCAAGCTCAGCGACACGAAGGGCGGCGGGTCACTCACCGCATTGCCGATTATCGAGACCCAGGCCGGCGACGTTTCAGCTTACATTCCTACAAACGTCATCTCGATCACCGACGGTCAAATCTTTTTGGAAACTGACCTCTTCAACTCCGGCGTTCGTCCGGCTGTGAACGTCGGTCTCTCGGTCAGCCGTGTCGGATTCTCGGCAGCCATCAAGGCCGTCAAGCAAGTCGGCGCAACCTTGAAGCTCGACCTCGCGCAATATCGCGAGCTCGACGCCTTCGCGCAATTCGGCTCTGACCTCGACCCGCTCACGCAGAAGCAGCTCAATCGCGGACAGCGTTTAACTGAATTATTGAAACAGCCGCAATTCGAGCCGCAAACCTGGCAGCAGATGGTTATCGTTCTCTTCACCGGAACGCAGGGCTTCCTCGACGATCTCAAGGTCGAAGACATCCGCAGCTTCGAAGCGGGCCTGCTCAAGTACTTCACCGCGGCGCAGCAATCCATCATCGATGACCTGACCGCAAAGAAGGCGCTTGATGATTCGCTGCGCGACCGTTTGAAAGCGGCCATCAGCGAGTACAAAGAAACTTTCAAGCTGGACCTGGCAGCGGCAAAGGCGTAAACAGATATCAGATGTCAGATATCAGGGGTCAGGGATTGGAGCCAGCATGGTCAAGTCATTTCGAGATTTGGTTGTATGGCAGAAGTCAATCCAAATGGCTGTGCTGGTTTACAAATTGACACATGATTTTCCGAAAGACGAGTTGTATGGATTAACCAGTCAGTTGCGACGAGCTGTAGTTTCTATTGCAAGCAATATCGCTGAAGGTCATGGAAGAAACGGTGCTAAGGAGTACTTGAGATTTCTTGGTATTTCAGGCGGCTCAAATTATGAGTTGCAAACACAGATTGAAATTGCCAAATCATTAGGCTTTGGCGACAACAAAATTTTGACAGAGGTTGAAAGTCTGTCGCATGAAGTAGGGAAAATGCTTTTCGGTATTCAGGAGTCACTGAAAGTTGATTAGAAGCGCCCTGACCCCTGACATCTGAAATCTGATCCCTGGATGGAACTATGGCAAACGTACTCGATCTTCGGCGGCGCATACGCAGTGTGAAGAACACGCGCCAGATCACCAAGGCCATGAAGATGGTCTCGGCGGCTCGCTTGCGTCGTGCGCAGGAGCGCGCCCTCGCAGCGCGGCCCTATGCGCGGAGCATCACCGCGGTGCTTGAGTCCTTGATGCATCGCGTGGAGATTTATAATCCGGCGACTGGTGAGCTGCGCCATCCTCTTTTTGCCGCGCGACCGGAGAAGAAGATACTGCTTGTCGTTGTCACCGGCGACAAGGGATTTGCAGGCGCATTCAACGCCAACATCATCAAGGCGGCGTACAACTTCATCGACGAGACAACTACTGGAGAAAATCCCAAGCTCGTGGACATTGAAGCCATCGGCCGCAAAGGGCGCGATCTTTTTCGCCGCCGTTTCCCTTCAGCGCAATTTGATTCCATCGAAGAAGAATCGCACGAGCGCCCGACGCGCAATCGCAAGGGCGATGTTGAAATCACCGGTGACCATCCCGGCCTGCTCGACAAGCCTCTGGCAACGCGCGTCTTTGCGCTGGCCTCGGATATCCTCGATCGCTACATACATGAGGAGATCGACGCCTGCTACATCATCTACAACGAGTTCAAATCCGTCATTCAGCAGCGCGTTGTTCTTGAGCGCCTGTTGCCTACACTTGATTTTGGCCGGCCTGAAATTCGCTCATTGTTCGAGCTGAGTGCTGCCGAGCGCGAACGCGCGGGTGAAGCGGCTGCTACTGCCGGCATTTCTCTTGCACCCATCGACACCCAAGAGGTGGACGAGGAAGCGAAAAAATTTGGCACCGCAAATGTGGACTACATCTACGAGCAGCCGGCCGAAGAGCTTTTCAACGGACTCATGCCGCAGTTTGTTTCGTCCGTGCTCTATCACTCCATCACCGAGTCCGTCGCCGCAGAGCATGCCGCGCGCATGACGGCGATGGATTCGGCCACCAACAATGCATCGGATATGATCGACGCCTACACGCTGCAGATGAACCGTGTGCGTCAGGCGGCAATCACCAAGGAAATCATCGAGATTGTCAGCGGAGCAGCCGCGGTTTAATTCTTTTTGTGTCACAGAAAATGGCTGGCAAGCCGGTCATCAATTGGATGATTTGATTCAGTAGGAAGGCAAAAATGGCGGAAAACATCGGCAAAGTAGTACAGATTTCAGGTCCCGCAGTGGACGTTCAATTTGAAGAGGCAACCATGCCTCCCATCTACCAGGCGCTGCGCGTGGTCAGCGACGGCTTCACAGTCCCCAATCCCGTCAACGTGATCCTCGAAGTGCAGCAGCACCTCGGCGAAGGACGTGTGCGCACCGTTGCCATGGAGGCCACTGACGGCATGGTGCGTGGAATGAAGGCCATCGATCTCGGCAGCCCCATCACTGCACCCGTTGGCAAAGAGACTCTGGGTCGCGTCATCAACGTGATAGGCGAGCCCGTCGACGAGCTTGGCCCCATCGGCGAAAAGAAGCGCATGCCGATTCATCGTCCCGCTCCGCTCTTTGACGAGCAGTCCACGCA
>DAHXOQ010000249.1:0-343 GCA_027364815.1 Acidobacteriaceae bacterium
ACATTTTTCTGACTCGTTCTGTCTGTCAGTATCAGCAACGACGCGCGGCCCGAAACCAACTCCACCGCGCGCACTGCCAACTCCTCAACCGCAGCTTCCAATGTCGTCTCGGGCGAATAGACGCATTCGATCGTCGCATCCGGCATCTCTTCCGCCTGCGGATGCCTGCGCTCGCGTATCGCATTCATCTCTTCAAGAGTCAGCAACGGCGACCGCAGTGAAAGTCCCGGCAACGGCTCGCGAAGTTCCAAAATATGCGGCCATGGACCAAGACGCGTGTGCATTTGAATCACATTCGCCTCGCGAATCGGATCAATCGGCGGATTCGTTACCTGCGCAAATC
>DAHXOQ010000249.1:353-4267 GCA_027364815.1 Acidobacteriaceae bacterium
GCAAATCGCTGCCTGAAAAACGAGTACAGCGGACGCGGCGATCTAGCCAGCGGTGCAATCGGCGTATCATCGCCCATCGACCAAATCGCGTCCTTCCCTTCCGTCGCCATCGGTGTCAGCACCATCCTGACCTCTTCGCGCGTGTATCCATACAAATACTGCAGCCGGTTCAGTTCCGCAGCCTCCATCGGTGGCAACGAAACATGCTTTGCGCTCAGCAGCGTATCCTCGCGCACCAGGTCGCCATAATGACGCCGCGCATCGAAGACGTGAATAATTTCCTTGTGGTCGTAGAATTTGTTTTCGCCGAGATCGGCCGCAATCATCTCGCCCGGCCCCAGTCTTCCACTATGAATCACATGCTCCGGATCCAGATCAACCAGCCCCACCTCTGAACCCGCGACCACCAAACCATCATCGGTCAGCGCATAACGGCACGGACGCAATCCATTGCGGTCCCGCAGCGCGCCAATCGTCACTCCATCCGTAAAGCACATCGCCGCCGGGCCATCCCACGGCTCCATGCAATCGCCGCTGTGCTGCAAAAACGAGCTCCTGTTTCCATGATTCGCCGGCGGAATCATCATGCGCACAGACTCGGCAACTGTTCGTCCATTCTGCGCCAGCAGTTCAACAATCTCATCGAGTGATGTTGAATCAGAACCGCCTTCGCTCAATATCGGATACAAATCCAGCGGCAGCGTCGCCGCCCTCGCCTGCATGCGCGCCCTGTTTCCTGAAACCGTATTGATTTCCCCGTTGTGCGCAATCATCCTGAACGGCTGCGCGCGATCCCACGAGGGCAGCACATTCGTCGCATAACGCTGATGAAAAAGTGTAAACGGCGTCTTGTAACGAGGATCTGCCAAATCAGGATAAAAATCCGCAATCAATCTTCCCGCGCACATCGCCTTGTAAATCAGCGTCCGCGTTGAAGCGCTGCAAATGTAGCCTTCAAGTCCACTGCGCTCAAATTGTTTGCGTGCCAAATATAGCCGACGCTCAAAATCTTCCGGATCATCTGTCGTCGTCAACACCTGCCAGATATTCGGCCGCGTTGCCGCCGCAATCTCGCCCAGCACTTCAGTACGAATCGGCACCGCACGCCATGCCAGCACCTGTATTTTCTGTGCCGTCAGCGCCGCTTCAATCTCTTTCTTCTGCGCAGCAAACTCCGTCGGCAAAAAAACCGCCGCAACTCCCAGCAATTTCTCCGCATCCAAATTCACGCCCACAGAATCCAGCAGCAACTCGCGCGGAATCGCAGTCGTCACGCCAATGCCATCGCTTGACTTGCCATCTGCGGCAACCGCACCACGATGCTCCAGCCGCGAGAGCGCCGTCAATGCATGCTGCAAAATTTCATGCGACGGCACAGCTGAAAGTTGCGCAACAAAACCAACCCCGCAGGATGAGGAGTCAAAACGAGGATTAATAAGGGATTGATTCAATGATTCCTGGCGGCCTTTTTCAACGCGTGCAGGATAGCGCGCTTCAGGCGCGTCTGTAGCAGCGGAAATAGCCGTCAGATCAGAATGGCAATAGGAGTCCATACGTAAGTATACGGCCTTGTCAACTCCGCAGCCAAGTGAAGATGCCGGCATTTCAAATGTTTATTCTCATAAGTCTGTGCAAAATCATGCGCCTGAGTAAATTTCAAAAATATTTCTCCAATTTTCAGCCTTTTACGCGTTGCATAGTTATGCACATTCGTTGTATATTTATACAAGCGCGGTCCAGCGATCAGGACCGCGCTTTAAGTTTTAGGTTGCTCCGCTCAATCAGCGGCGCTAAGCGGCCCCAGGGATGGAAACTGTGAAGCATCAACGTCAAGGCGTAATCCGCGAGCTCATCTCTTCCTCTGCCGTCCAGAGCCAGGACGATCTGCGTCGCAAATTGCGCAAGCGTGGCTTTGCCGTCACCCAGGCCACCCTCTCGCGCGATCTTCACGAGCTTCACCTCTTCAAAGGCCCGGCAGGTTACACGCTCCAGCAGGCCAACGGTAACGGAACCAACGGTGCCCACTTTCAAGATGACAGCCCGCCGAGCGTTGCTGAAGTCATCGAAAGTTTCGGCCTTCGCGTCTCCCATGCCATGAACCAGGTCATCATTCGCACCGTTATGGGTGGCGCTCAACCTGTCGCCGCAGCCCTCGATTACGAAGAGTGGTCCGAAGTCGCCGGAACCATCGCGGGCGACGACACCGTCCTCGTCATCTGCCCGGACTTAAAACGTGCCAATGAAGTCGAATCAAAAATCAGAAAGATGTTGGGAGCCTAGCTTAGAAATCTGAATCATGTCTAAATCGGCCACAACTCGCCCCCTTCAAACCGCTGTACTCGGCGTTACCGGCTACGCTGGCGCTGAACTCGCGCGCCTACTCGTCCGCCATCCCCGCCTCGTTGGAACGCCTCCTGTCTTCATCGGTCGCATCGACGAAGTTGATCGTCTGCGTGGCGGTATTCCTCTCTCTGAAATCCACCCCGAGCTTGCTGATTCACGCGGCACTGGCGATCTCCGCCTTCACTCCTTCACCTGGGAGCATCTCGCTGAGCACAATGTTGACACGCTCTTCCTCGCCACTCCCCATGAGTCCTCGCGCGAACTTGCCCCTGAAGCTCTCAAGCGTGGCATGCGCGTCATCGACCTCAGTGGCGCATGGCGTTTGAACTCCGTGCAAAATCGCGCCGTCTACAAATTTGACGACGAAGCCTCCCCGCTCGCCGCCACCACGCAATCTGAAGCCGTCTACGGCATGCCAGAGCTGCATCGTGCTCAAATTCGCAATGCGCGCCTCATCGCCAATCCAGGCTGCTACGCCACCTCCATCATTCTCGCGGTCAAACCCCTCGTCAATACAGGTATCGTTGACCTCTCCGCCGGAATCATCGCCGATGCAAAAAGCGGAGTTAGTGGCGCGGGCAAAACTCCCACTGCGAAGACCCACTTCATGCACGCCGCCGACAATCTCTCCGCCTACGGCGTCTTCTCTCATCGCCACACCGGAGAACTCCTCGAGCAAATCGGCCTCACCAGTGATCAAATCACCTTCACGCCGCACCTTCTCCCTATTCCCCGCGGAATTCTTTCCACCCTCTATCTGCGTTTTCACATATCACAATCGCGCAACTCCATCCTCACCCTCTATCGTGAGTTTTTCGCCGCATCTCCACTCGTGCGCATCTACGAAAGTACCCTGCCGCAAATTCAGCATGTTGCCCGCACCAACTACGCCGACATCGGCTTTGAAATTTCCGCCCACGGCAAGCGCGCCATCATCGTCAGCTGTCTCGACAATCTCCTCAAAGGCGCAGCAGGTCAGGCCGTACAAAATTTAAATCTCCTCAATGGCTGGGGCGAAGCGGAGGGGTTGGAATGAGATTTGTCGTAAAGCTCGGAGGCGCAGGCCTCGAAAATCCCGAGCTCCTCAAAAGCTGCACCCGCGCCATCGCTGACCTTGTCGGCGACGGGCACCAGGTTGCTGTCGTTCACGGCGGCGGCGTTCAACTCACGCGTACACTCGAAAAGCTCGGCAAAAAAAGCGAGTTCATCAACGGCCTCCGCGTCACTGACGCTGAAACCCGCGATGTCGCCCTCATGGTTCTCTCCGGCAAAGTCAACAAGAAGCTCGTCGCTGAATTTGTCTCTCATGGCGTCCTCGCCGTTGGACTCTCCGGCGGCGATGGCCTCGTCTTCCGCGCACGCAAAAAACTCACCGTTCCAGACATGGGCTTCGTCGGCGAAATCGCCTCCAGCGACACACGCTGGCTTGAAGCCATCTGGCAACTCAACGCAATCCCCGTACTCTCTTCCATGTCACTCGGCTTCGATGGTGAATACTACAACGTCAACGCAGACGTCATGGCCGCCAGTTGCGCCATCGCCTCGAAAGCCGAGGCACTTGTCTTTGTTAC
>DAHXOQ010000024.1 GCA_027364815.1 Acidobacteriaceae bacterium
CCCGAGGAGATCATCAAAAAATTCTCCGCCAAGGAAAGCGAGTTCAGCAAAGCCCTCAATAATTACACCTACCGCCGCGCCGTCAAACTCCAGGAATACGACGACGACGACAAGGTCGATGGCGAGTATTTTGAAGTGGATGACGTGATCTTTGATTCCACCGGACGCCGCACCGAACACGTCGTTCTGGCACCCACCATCAGCCTTCAGCGCATCGCCATGTCGCCCTCTGATCTTCAGGACATTCAGCACAACCTCTCCATGCTCCTGACCACCGAGGAGATTGCCAACTACGAGATCAAGTACGTTGGCAAGCAGGGGGTAGACGAGGTCGATTGCTACGTTTTCGACGTCACGCCCAAGATGATCGACAAGAAAAAACGCTACTTCATGGGCCGCATCTGGGTCGATTCTGAAGCCATGCAAATCGTCGTCACCAACGGGCGCATTCTTCCCGACGACACCCGTAAAGGCCACGAAGATCTCCATCCGCCCTTCATGACCTGGCGTCAGCAGGTAGACGGACACTACTGGTTTCCTGTTTACACCATCGGCGAGGGAGTGCTTCACTTCACAGGGGGCAACGGCTACATGGCCCAGGACGTACATATCCGCCAAACCATTAAATACACCGACTACAAGCAATTCCACGCCGACGTCAAAATCGTCTACAACGGCGAAGAACTCGACAAGAACAAGCCGGACAATCAACCGGCCAAACCGAAATAAAGCAGCGTCAAGCGTCTAGCGTCAAGTTCACATTGATTCTCATATGAGCTGGCAATTAAGAAAAAAAGTTTTTGAATTACAGGCGACGGTAGACTGCTGATTCAACCGCAATCCCTACTGGCTAGACGCTACTCGCCAGACGCTGTCTTTTCGCGTTCTTCTTGACACATAGCAGTGCCCACATTTCTTATCTAAGCAGGCCTTTGCTGAGGGCCCGGGAGTACTCTGCCCATTTGAGCAGATGAAAAACCCCGGGATCTGGCACAGGCGCTCTGTCGAAGTGGAGTCTGGTTTCATTTAGCGGCCATTCAAGTCGTTTAAAACCAGGAGTAAATTCCCTTAGACAATTTGGGGACAAATTTTTCGGCTCCCGCAGGTTTCGCGCCTGTGGCCGGCCATTTTCGGCTCCGGGTTCATCGTGACTCCCAGTCCGAACGAGTAAAGGATGAGTGTGGCAACTTTATTGGCAGTATTTCTGGACGCGCAACCCGCAGGCGGTGGAATTATCGGATTTCTTCCACTTCTGCTGATTCCCGTGCTTTACCTGATGTTGTTTCGCCCTCAGCAGAAGCGCCAGAAGCAATGGCAGCAGATGCTCGCCAATCTCAAGTCCGGTGACCGCGTGACCACCTCCGGCGGCATCAAGGGCGTCATCCTCTCCCTCAAGGACGATTCACTCATCATCCGCGTTGCCCCTGACAGCATCAAGCTTGAAGTCGCCAAGGGCTCCATCGCTTCTGTGACTCAAGAGGATGATCAGATTCAGCAGAGTTGAGAGGTCATTCGTGATTCCCGCCCATGACCTGAATAGAAGGCCACGGATGGGGCATCAAAAAGTTTTTTTTGAAAGAGTAGTTGAGTTTTGAATTTTTGGATTTGAGAAGCGAGAAATGAAGAAGAACCTGAATGGCAAAGTAATTCTGATTGTTGTTGTGATGCTTGCCTGCATCTACGGCATCTTCGGTATACCGGGCGGATTCACCGGCAAGGACATCAAAGCCGCTATCACCAAGCACATCCATCTGGGGCTCGATCTCCAGGGCGGCGCTCACCTGATTCTTCAGGTGGAAGTCAAGGAAGCCGTGAACTCGGAGACCGACAACGCCCGCGGCCGTATTGAGCAGGATCTCAAGACCGCCAACCTCGCAGTTGCCCAAGTCATCAAGCCAGATCCAAATAATCCTCAAATCATTCGCGTTGTCGGCACCGCCCAGACCAAGGGCGCTGATGTGCATACCTTGCTCGACTCCAAGTACTCCAATGAGTACGACATCGCAAGCAGCGGCACTGACAACACGTGGACTCTAACCATGAAGCCCAGCGTCATGGCCGACCTTGAAGAGAAAACCGTTCAGCAGGCCATTGAGACCATTCGCGATCGCGTGGACGAAATCGGCGTTGCCGAACCGCAGATTGAAGAGTACAAACTCGGCGCCAACCAGATTCTCGTAGAACTCCCCGGCGTCGATGACTTTGACAAGGTCAAGTCCATCATCCAGAACACCTCGCGCCTTGAAGTTCACGCCGTCGTCGGTGGCCCCTACAACAGCGAGCAGGAAGCGCTGGCCACAGCTGGTGGTTCACTGCCGCCCGATCAAATGCTGGCACACTTCAACGGCATGAGTGGCTCATCGAACGACAGTGTCTATCTTCTGACTCGCGAGTCGATCGTCTCCGGCAGCGACTTCCGCTCCGCCGATGAAGGCGTTGACCAGGCGGGCCGGCGCGATGTCCGCTTCACGCTGACGAACGAAGCAGGCGACCGCTTCTACGATTACACCAGCAAGAATGTGGGTCACTCCATGGCCGTCATTCTCAGTGGACGCGTCCGTGAAGTCGCCACCATTCAAAGCGCCATTCGCGACACCGGCGAAATCACGGGCACCTTCAGCAAGGAAGAAGTCGCAACGCTTTCCAAGCTCCTGCGCACCGGCGCACTGCCTGCCTCGCTCACCGAGCTTGAGACCCGCATGGTCGGTGCATCGCTCGGTGCCGATTCCATCAGGCAGGGCGTCACTGCTGCCATTGTCGGCGTCCTCGTCGTCATGGCTTTCATGCTCGTCTACTACCGCGGCTCGGGCATCAACGCCGACCTCGCGCTGATTTTGAACCTCATCATCCTTCTCGGCTTCATGGGCTTCTCGGGCGCAACCCTGACCCTCCCCGGTATCGCTGGAGTCATTCTGACCATCGGTATGGGCGTCGACTCGAACGTGCTGATCTTTGAGCGCATTCGAGAAGAACTCCGAGCCGGCAAGGTGCCCTCGGCAGCAGTGGAGCAGGGCTTTGGACACGCATGGCTGACCATCGTCGATACCCACGTCACGACCATCGTCTCGGCTGCCATCCTCATCATCTTCGGCACCGGTCCGGTCAAAGGCTTTGCGGTTACCCTCATCGTCGGTCTTCTGGCAAACCTCTTCTCCGCTGTCTTTGTCTCCCGTGTCATCTTCGATGCTCACCTGAACAAGAAGCAGCCCGGCGAGGCGCTGTCGATCTAAGTTTTCTGTTGGTGCCATTGCAATCCGTGGCGATTTTGTTTTGAAGTTTTTTTGATTTCAGACTCGCGAGGCTCTCGACGGGTCAATGTAGGAAGGCGAATTCAAGTGGAACTGTTTCGTAATGTAAATGTGGACTGGCTAGGGAAAAAGTGGTACTTCCTCGGCTTCTCGTTGATCTTCAGCATCGCCGGCATTGTCTCGATGGGCATGCACTACCAGAAAATCGGCAGCCCTGTTCCTCTCGGCGTTGACTTCCGCGGCGGCACCGACATTCAGGTGCAATTTAATGCTCCGCCAAACGTTGAGCAGATTCGCCACGCCATGGACGCCGCCGGCATCAAGAATGCGAGCATCGTCAACTACAACGACCCATCGGCCAAAAATGAAGTCCTCATCAGCCTTCCGCGCAACAACGACGAATCGCAGCTTGACAGCGGACGCCAGCGCATTGATGACGCTCTCAAGACAGCCTACCCGTCTTCCTTCACCATCCGTAATGTCTCTGTTGTTGGCCCTACAGTAGGCCGCCAGCTTCAAGTGAAGGCTTTGCTGGCCACGCTCTATTCTCTGCTCGGAATGCTCGTCTATCTCTGGTTCCGCTTTGAGCTCATTTACGGTGTTGCTGCCGTCGTCGCCGTCTTCCACGACACGCTCATCACCATTGGCGCATTTGCATTGACAAATCAGGAGATCTCACTCACCGTCATCGCCGCCATCCTTACCCTCGTCGGTTACTCAATGAACGACACCATCGTTGTCTTTGACCGCATCCGTGAGAACCTGCGCATGAACCGCCGCGAGACACTCGCCGACCTGGTCAATCGCAGCATCAATCAAACTCTGAGCAGAACTGTTTTAACCTCTGGTTTGACGTTTTTAACCGTGCTTTCGCTGTTTATCTACGGCGGCGAAGTCCTGCACGGCTTTTCTTTTGCCCTCGTCATTGGTATTTTGATTGGAACCTACTCGTCGATCGCAGTCGCGGCACCGATGTTGGTTGCCTATCAGGAGTGGCGTGGCAAGGGCGGTAAAAAGGCTGACCTGCCTGCTATGAAAAAGGCAAAGGCCTAGATTTCCACGCGCCGGAAGAGGTTTCTTTCGCGTTTGTCTTTGCAACCATGTGCTGCATCTGATATAGGTGTTTTAACACCACGTAAGTTCTGAATTGGGACGCGGGAACATTCTAGAACGCAGTGGTGTCTAAGACAGGGAAAACCAATCCCGAAACGAGGCCGGTTATGTTTGAAGATTCAACGTTCGAATCCGGAGGAAGGATCAAGACGAAGGCGAAGGTGTGGATGGTTCCTATGTTCATCCTCAACGGTTCGATCCTTCTTGTGATCATCCTGATCCCACTGATTTACCCCGAGGCCTTGCCCAAAGCAGCCTTGACGACGCTCCTCGTTGCACCGCCTCCCCCGCCGCCGCCACCACCTCCACCACCACCTGAGGTGCAGCACGTCATTCATGTGCAGTCGGAGATGATGAACAACCAGCTCGTTGCCCCTACCAAGATTCCCAAGGACATCAAGCAGGTCAATGAGCATGAAGCTCCTCCTTCGACATTTGGCGTAGCTGGTATGGAAGGTTTGGGCGGAAGCTCAAGCGGTGTCATGGGCGGCATCTTTGGCAAGGGCAACAATGCTCCCAAAGTCACAGCACAGCCTAAGAAGATCAGCATTTCCGGCGGCGTGATGGCCGGCATGATTCTGCAGAAAACCACACCGCTGTATCCCGCCATTGCCAAGGCGGCGCGCGTACAGGGAACCGTGGTTCTGCAGGCCACCATCTCCAAGACTGGAACCATTGAAAACGCGCACGTAGTCAGCGGACCCGCAATGCTTCAGCAGGCCGCGCTCGACGCTATCCGCACCTGGCGCTACAGACCATACCTTTTGAATGGTGAGCCAGTCGAAGTAGACACCCAGGTCAACGTGGTGTTCTCACTCGGCGGTTGATGATATTCTCCGGTTCTGCCGCCTGTGAAGGCGTTAGAGCTCTTACCATGAACTGAGTGTGGCAATTTAAGCTCTGGCTTCCCTTGTCACTCTCCACAGCGGCAGTACGCAATCCAAGGAACTCCTTAGGAGGAACGATTCAGTGATTCTCGCTCAGCTTGCACATTTCGCTTCGCATGCAACCAGCCTCGCCTTCTTTGACGGCGAAGAGTCTGTCAACTTTAGTGCCCTCGGTCTCTGGCAGCACATGGGATGGCTCGCCAAGGGTGTGGCCATCATCCTCTTCATCGAATCCATCTGGTCTTTGGCCGTGATGATCGATCGCGTTCTCTATTTCTCGGCTGCCCGCAAGCAGTCGCGTGAGTTTGCCCCCAAGGTTGCGGGCGCGCTGAAGGAAGGCCGTCTGGACGAGGCGATCAAGGTTGCCGATCGTTCGAAGAAGTCGCACCTTGCTGAGGTTGTTTCCGCCGGCCTCGCTGAGTATCGCGCTTCGGGCGGCTCTGAAGCAGGTATCGAGAGCGCTCAGCGTTCTCTCGAGCGTGCTGAGTCCATCGTTCACGCCAAGCTGAAGAGAGGCTTGAGCGTTCTGGCCACCATCGGCGCAACCGCTCCATTCGTCGGCCTCTTCGGTACCGTCGTCGGCATTCTGAACGCCTTCCAGGCGATCGCAACTCAGAAGACCTCCGGCATCGGCGCAGTCGCCGGCGGTATTTCAGAAGCCCTGGTAACGACGGCCTTCGGCCTCATCGTCGCCATCCCTGCCGTTATGACCTTCAACTACTTCACGGGCCGCGTTGAGGCCTTTGACGTTGAGATGGACAACTCCTCGAGCGAACTCGTGGACTACTTCATCAAGCAGGGCAGCAAGCGCTAAGCGAGGCGTCTGCTGGTTTGAGCTGAGAAGTTTCGCGGGCGCGCTTGCCACACGGCAACCCGCCCGCGGAGTTCCCGCACAAATCCCGCAGTGCATTCCTTTGCGCTGAGCCGCAGGTTATGAATCGCCGGACGCCTTTCCGGCAGCAAATTCACAGGCACGGAGCTCAACAATGGCAATCGCAGTTAGAAACGAAGGCTCGAAGGTCAATTCGAACATCAATGTGACGCCCATGGTTGACGTCATGCTGGTGCTTCTGATCATCTTCATGGTCATTACCCCCATGCTCCAGAACAAGGTCAACATCGATCTGGCCAAGGCGGATAATCCGACCAATATGCCGGATGCTGACAAGGAAGACGCTATCGTCGTAGCAGTTACTCGCGACGGCAAAGTCTACCTTGGGCAGAACCTTGTTACTGATTCTAATCTTGGCCCGAAGGTGAGCGAAATGCTCAGCGACAAACCGGGCAAAACAATTTACGTGCGCGCCGATGCACGGGCCCAGTTCCGTGCGGTCGAAGATGCGATCGACGCGGTTCGTACGGCTGGTGTGGACAAAGTAGGCTTGTTGACGCAGAAGCGTGAAGCGGGCCAATCCAGCAATGGCGGCGCTTAAGTTGCTCTGGCGCAGTCAACCAATGAAATACGATCTATAGAAATCGAGGAATTTTGCCATGGCAATGTCAGCAGGTGGTCCAAGCGGCGGCCCAATGGGCGATATCAATGTGACGCCGATGATCGACGTGTTGCTGGTGCTTTTGATCATCTTCATGGTCATCGTGCCGGTCACGCCGAAGGGTCTTGAAGCGCTGGTACCTCAGCCTCCAAAAGATCCGGCGAAGCAGACGCAGCCCAATGACCGTACGATCGTTGTGCAGATTCTCCACAACGCCGGCGGAAATCCAAGTTACAAAATCAACGAGACTCCGGTAGAACATAGTGATTTGCTCGGTCGGTTGACGGCCATCTACCAGAATCGCGCTGAGCGCGTTATGTTCGTCAAGGGTGACGATGATCTGAACTTCGCTTCTGTCGCTGACGTGATTGACATCGCGAAGTCGGCTAACGTCGACAGTATCGGTATCATCACCCCGAAGATTCAGGAAGGTAAGTAGTACCACTGTCTGTATCTCACCTGCCGGCTAACACTGGAGGCTGATCATGACGATGAATGAAAATGCAGTGCGCGGGCTATCATCGGAAATCAATATTACACCATTGATTGATGTTCTCCTGGTTCTGCTCATCATCTTCATGGTGATTGTCCCAGTCATGCCAAAGGGTGATACCGCTGCCGTGCCCAGACCTTGTGGGGACTGTTTATCGAGCGGTGAACAGGCTGTCGTACTGGAAGTCCTTAGCGGCAAAAATGGCGCGGTCACCTACAAACTGAATCAGGCGACCATTGCAAGAGAAAATATTTCCGGGCGTTTGACGGATATATACCGCTCGCGCGCCAATCGAGTTTTATTCGTGAAGGGCGACGATCAGGTCGCCTTCAATCGAATCGCTGAAGTTGTTGATTTGGGTCATGCAGCCGGCGTACAAGATGTCGGGTTATTGACCCCCGGTACTAATCGCTAGATTGAACGGTATTGCTTGGTTGGTCGATTCCTTGCGAATCATTTATTGCACCAGCCAGCGGCGGGTGTACAATCTGGTTTATCCTTTTAGCGGTCGATACCAGCCGCCCTGGGGATAGGATGGAAATTCCAGGCTCACCTCAATGTGGAGAAAGCCTGAAGGAGAAGGAAAAAGATGAATCAGACTGCACGTTTTTGGGGTCTTGCTGTTCTTGCGGCCGGAATAGTGGTATCCATGAGTGGTTGCGACAGACTTGCCGCACGTGACCAATTGAATAAGGGTGTCGAAGCCTACAAGGCTGCGCACTACGAAGAAGCAATTGGCCACTTTCAGAAGGCAACGCAACTGGATCCCACACTTCCGACAGCGAAGGCTTATTTGGGAACTGCTCTAGCAGGTAATGTTGTGCCGGGTCTCGATACTCCGGAGAACCTAAAGACGGCTCACCAGGCAATCGATATTTTCAATGAAGTTCTGGCCAAGGATCCTACTGATGTCAACAGCATCAAGCAGATCGCTTCCCTCTATTTCAATATCAAGGAATTGGATCAAGCGCGCGAGTGGCAGAAGAAAGTCCTTGCCGTTGATCCCAGGGATCCTGAAGCGGCTTATACAATCGGCGTTATTGACTGGACCGAAGCCCACGAAAATGTTCTCAAGGCATTCGAATCCGGAAATATTAATGACGATGGCAAGGGCAACGTAAAAGCACCCAAAAAGGTTCTTGAAGAGATTTCTACCAAAAACAAGGCACTCGTTGATGAAGCACTTCAGTATCTCAATCAGGCTGTTGCCAATCGCGCCAACTACGACGATGCAATGTCCTACATCAACCTGGTCTACCGCCGCAAAGCCGATGTGGACTATGCAGATCCTGCCGCTGTGAAGGCTGATATTGCCGCCGCAGACGACTGGAGCGCAAAGTCAATGGGCGCCCGCAAAGCCAATGAAGAAAAGAAGAATCAGGCTCCAGGCGGTATCGTGATGGATAGCAACGGATCTATGAAGTAGCACTTCTACTCAGAAACGGCCCCCGCTTCGATGGGGGCCGTTTTCTTTTGCGTCCAGAGCCGTACTTGCTGCAGCCTCTCTCTCCAAACTCTACTCGAATGGAGAACCGTAGCGACTCTCATGGTTGAGTAGCCAGGCTACAATCAACTCCAAACACATCTCATCTCACCGTCATTGAGTCATCAAGGCGCATGAAGACTTCCGCACGAATGACGCGTGCTAGGCGCTATTGGAAGCTGCCTTTAACAGGATTGCCCCACCCTTCACGCCAGATCAGCGCAACCGGTGAGGCAACAGACTATCAGCTTTCTTAAATCAGATCCCTACTTGTTGGTGCCTTGTTTCAGAATCTGTTCGGCATAGTAGTTGTGAACTTCTGCCTGGTTGTGCATCGCATCAAAATACGCAGTCTTGAGCAGTTGTGCGCGCGAATCATGCAACTGTTGACGAATGAACTGACGAACGCGTGGGTCATTCATCTCACGCTGACCTGCCGCTTCATGCCCTAGCAGCTTGTAGACTGCGTAACCAATAATGTTGTGCGCGGCATTGACCATCGGGACAACATCCGTAATCTGTCCCGGTTTCAGCTTGCTGACCGCGTTAAAGACATTGAGGTCTGACTTGAGCGCTGACTCAGGGATTGATCCCATGTCTCCGCCATTGGATGCGTCGCCGCTCTCCGAATAATTCATTGCGATTGTGCCAAAATCCTCGCCGTTCACCAGGTGATTATGCAGCGCATCAATCTCTTTGCGTGCATCGGCATCATTGGCTGCCTTGTGGTTCTGAAGATTACTCGGTTGCGCTGGCTGCCCGGTCACTACAATTCGTGCCAGGTGGTACTGTGGCTCTATCACGTTGAACTCTGACTTATGCGCCGTGTAGTAATTGCTGATCTCGGCATCCGTAATGTTGATATGCGACTCAATCTCCTTGTTGAGGAGCTTGTTCTTCGTCAAGGTCTTGCGAATGTCGCTTTTCAGTTCATCGAGCGTGATGTTACGTTGCTTGAGCTGCTTGTCAAACTCCTCTTGTGTGAACGGTGCTTTTATTTCTAGTACCTTTGCATTCACATCTTCGTCCGTGGCCACCAGATTCATCTTCGCAGCCCTCTGCTGCATAATCTCTTCATCGATCATCTGTGTCAAAACCTGTAAACGTCCTATATCGGCTAGCTCGGGCAGTGCAGGCTGTTGTGCATTATCACCAAGACTGCTTAGATAGCCGCGCTCCAGTTCCGACCGCAAAATTGGTTTCCCGTTGACTGTCGCCATTACATCGGGGCCGGGCGTACGGTGGCATCCCGCTACCAGTACTGGAAGCGCTACTGCGAGTATGAGTGCAGAATATGGAAATGTCCGGGTTGAAAATTTCTCTTGCACGCTATGTTCTCCTCTGGAAAACGCCAGTATTCAAGAATAAATGGCGAATCCGGCCTTCTGTAAGCGAAATCGCTTAATTCGTTCCACTCTTAGTGCTGCTAGCCGGCAACGCCGCCGGTGTTGCTGCTGGTATTTGAATTCCCGCAGAACGCAGAGCGCGGTCAATCACCAACCACACCTGGTCTGTTGGAATGGCTCCATTGATCTTCTCGCCGTCAACAAAAAGCGCCGGGGCTCCTTCCAGGTTCAGTCCTTCGCCTTCCTTCATCGAGGCACGCACTTCCTTGTCATCCTGCTTGTCGATGCATGCATTCAGTGCGTTCATATCCAGCTTATCCAGTGTTCCATGCTGGCGTGTAATACGGTCCAGCGCCAGAAAGGCATACCCGATATTCTGATCGTCGCTCTTCATCTCCTGCGGGTGCGCGTGCACATAATCCACAAACTTCCAATACGAATCGTTGCTTTGCGCAAACAGGCAATTCGCATCAACGGCAGCGTGAACTGCCCACGGGTGTATGCTCTCAAGCGGGTAATCCTTGTAGATAAATCTAACCTTGTCCTTGTACCGGTCCAGCGTTCCAGGAAAGAGCTCCTGGTGCATGCGCGCGCAGTAAGGGCATTCCAGATCATCAAAGCTGATCACCGTAACCGGCGCCTTGGGATTACCTCGAATCGGACGATTCTGGATATCGATATTGAAGATGGGGTTCTTCATCAAATCAAAGCTCTCAAGCCGGGCCAGCGTTTTGCCATCGCTTGAAAGCAAAAACTCTATCTGCGTGGAGCGTGTGCCTTGTGTCAGCGTGATCGGCTGTGTTTCATAGCCGCTGAACTTGCTCGACTTGCGCGCGTCCACCTTGATCGTTACATCGGCAGGAATATTGAACTGGGAACGGACCAGAACCTCAATGTGACGGTTGGTCGTGGCATCGGTTGCAGCCGGCGTTTGGCCTTTGCAGCCGCTTGTGAAACTAATAGCACAGCCGATCACAGTCAGAATGGCTATCCATTGAAATCTTGGCAAAGTATGCTCCTTTGGGAGTAAAAGTATAAAATCTCCCAGAACTTCCATTTTAAATGAGCAAAGGCTCGCATGGTACTGATGAATAGACGTTTCATAGTTGAACTTGTGCATTCAATCGATAGCTAACACGCATAATTAATCGCATTTGCGCTGCCAAACACGTTAATAAAGCGCCGGCAACTTGGGATCGTGAAAGATAGTGTTTGACCGCCGGATATCACCGGCATTGCCAAACCCGGCCAGCGTAAATCCGTAAAGGTACTGCACCTCGTCGCGCACTGTACCCAGCGCAAATCGTCTGTAGCCGGCAGATATGCCGCAGCAGCCCTTGTTGTACACAGCCTCAACGCCGCCATATTGCAGCGCGCCGTCCGTTAAATCGTAGCCCGCGTTCGCCGCGATGCTCAGCCCTCGATCGGTTGGCTTTCCATACTGGAAGAAGGGCTGCAACTGTTGATTCTGAGCTAAAGGTATCAGCCTACCACTAGGCGAGAGCTCATCCGGAGCATTCAGGAACGAGTGTCCCAATCCAACCGTCGTCCGTCCCCAACTGTAACCCCCAAACATATTGCTGGCTGAAATATGCCCGCCACGCGGGTCATAATCAAAGTCCCACTCAATGCGCAAATTATTGATAGCTTCAAAGCGCATACGGGAGATGATCGGCGAGTTCGACCGTGGCTCCGTCAGAAAAGCCGTTGATGTGAAGTTCACCGTTGTGTCAAAAATATTTCTGCGTCCCGTAATCAACGCTCCGCCAAACGACGGATCAAAGAAGTATTTCTGCGCAATCTGCCAGCTTGCCCACTCGCGTGGCTGATTGCAGGACTCCGTTTCAACCTTGTCGCAGGGCCGCGCGTTGAGTGGCCTCAGATAAAAACGCTGTGTAATGCTGAAGCCCGCCTCGTTGGTGTTGGTCGCAATATCACTCGTGTCAATCAACAGTACATTCTTTGCCTGCGCGCCAATTCCCGTCACATAGTTGTAGTAAAGCTCTGTCTCAATTACATGGCGCAACACCCGATTGATCCCCGGCAAATCAAAGTCGCGCTCAACGAATGGCGGGCGCACATCAAACGACATTTCAACATCACGGCGCAACAGCGGATCATGCTGCACCTGTGGTATTCCCCCTGCGCCGAATAGATTAGCCGGCGTCTGTGAGCTGGTGTAGCCCGTAAGCCGCACTGCAACCGACGGAATAAAATTCCATTCGCCCACGTGCAGCGGCAGCGCGAGTGAAGGATGAATGTCAAAACGTGCAGTGTTGTGAGCGTGGAGGCCAGGTTCTGAGCGGCCAAGATGCTCCATCGCGGCGTTGGCATCTCCATAGAGTCCTGTGCCGCCTAGCGGCCGCTCAAGCATCTCAAAGCGCACTCCCGGCAGTTGCAGGATGCGCAACTCATCCCCAATTGTTGTACCAGCATAACTCTGGAAGCGTTGCGTGCTGCCGGAAATAAGATAGCCACTACGATTCAGTGTGTAAGCCATCGCGCTGCGAACCTCTGAGTCGGTGGCCTGTGCGTAATTGTTGTTGAAGACCAGCCGGTAAATATAGTTGGAAAGGTATTCGGCGTATAACGTCGCATAACTGTTGGGAGAAAAATCATACCGCCCTCCCGCAAAGATATCAACGCCGCCTTGGTTGCCTGTGCTCTCAGTTCCCGGGCCCACCTGGCGGTCAAGCAGCGCCGCCCAGTGCGCGTTGAAATAATTTAAACCCGCTCCGCGATAACGAAAGTCGCCATTGGGCGAAAATCCGCGCTGGCTGTAGTACTCCGAGCCTATGGTCAAGTCAGCACTGCGACCAAGCGCAATGTATATCTGCTCCCCGACCGTGACTCCGCGCGTTGTCGAAAATCCAAAGACCGGAATCAAAAATCCGCTCTGCCGCGACTCCCCGTTGATCGGATGGCTCAGATACGGCAGAAAAAACAATGGCAATCCTGCAAACTTGAATACTGTGTTTTTTGTGCGTGCCTTATTATTCGCCATCTCGATTGAATGAGAAAAAAGCGACCAATCCGGCTTCGGAAGATGGCAGTTCGTCATCGAGCCGTCAACCACCCGGTAACTCGATTGTCCCGTCTGCAACAATTCGCGCCCGCTGAAGACAAATGGATTGGGGGTCGTGTAGATAACAGAGTGGCCTGTACTTCTAACTCCAAGTGTGCCGGCAACCTTATAAAACCGCGCTGTGTGCGCGTTGAGTTGCATCTCGCCGCGGTCGGCTGTCATATCAATATCATTCGGTCCGCCGGTCAGGTGCAGATTGCCCTCGGCTTCAACAAGAGACGTGTCGTGGTGGTAAATAATCTTGTCGGCCTGCAGTACATAATCTTCGTAATAAAGAACTACCCCACCGCTCAGAGTCCAGACTTCTCCGAATCGTTCTTGTAATGGAGCAGTCCACCGTACTGGCGTGCCCGGCGTCGGCACCTCTTCAGGTTTCGCGGTCGGCAAAATCTCCTGTCCTGGATCGTTTGGCAACTCCTGTGCACTATTCGCTTCGCTCGTTGTATCAACAGGGGGCATCCCATTAGTTAACGTCTGCGCGCCCACTAATGGGTGACAGAGCAGTATCAGCGTGATAAACCAGAGAGAGCGGGATTGCATAGACAACCAAGGGTCAGGATAACAAAGACAGGCCCCTGATTTGGCCGCATTTCCCGGAGTTCCGGCTGCAATGAAAATTTCCTCTGATGAATGGCACTAGAGAGGTGGCTCAAGGTGCATCATTTTTTCATCCTCAAATCTTCCTGCATTTTTCATTACCTTTTCCCTCGCTCTCCCGCTTCTCTTCAAACCTCAATATTTCGGGCACCGGGCATTGATCTGTACTGACGAGTTTTGTCGCACGATCGGTAAGCAACGCAATTGAACTTCACATGAACCGGCGCATGAATGAAATAGGCCGTACTAAGAGGCAGGCAATTGAATCAGGCAGAAAAGCAGGAACTCGATCATCATATTCTCAGCCCTGTCATAGCAAAAAATTCGGCCGGTGAGCCGCACGTACACTCCCGCGATGCGGCAACCTCCGCCGCAGCCGCAAGAGTCCTCGCTCACTATGCGCAGTTGCCCAGCTTTAGTTCGCTCAATCCTGATTGGCGCACCAGCAATCCTGATTCGCGCGCAAAAAATCATCAACCACACATGCGCACTTCAGTGTTGGCAAACCAAATTCAAAATCCTGCGCTCAAATCTCCAGCTCTCGCTGATGTGAAACCTCTTGCATGGTTCACAAAAGTAGAAGAAACTAAAGTTGTAAGGAGATCGGCCAGGCACAAGAGCAGCAATCAATCAGTAAGCCCCAATTCGATTGAGGAGGCTGATGTGCAAATGAATGCAGACGTGATTGAAGCAGCAGGCAATGTGCGTGAGTGGACAAGTCCAACGCTCAATCAATTTCCTCTCCGCTTCGCTGACAACAGCGCCGAACTCCGCAAAACCCTCGCCGTCCCCGCAGATTCGGGCATTCAACTCAACATCTTTGAAGTTGATCCCGGCATCCTGAAGACCGAGCCAATCCCTGTAGCTGTGCAATCAGTTGAGCAGCCACTATCCATGCAGCTCGACTTTGAAGCCCAGCTCAAATTTGAACTTCAACCCGAGGTTGTGCCTCAGCCCGCATTTGAACCACAACTCACAACAAGCATCTCCCCTTCAATCAATTCATCGGCTACAGACTGGACCGAAGTTGACTCGCAAATCCAGCCAGCAGCAATCGAGATACAAAAGCCGGTAACTGCGGTCATTCCTCAGAACTCAACCTCACGAAGCACAACTCCGCAAAGCGCACCCTGGTCCCGACGCACCATGGCCGGAGTTGTCGACTTCTCGCTCATCCTCACCTGCTTTGCCTCGCTCACCTATGCAGCCGCTAGATTCTTCCCAGGCGCTGCAACAGCGAATCCATCTCTCAAGCTCGGAGTTCTTGCCTTCTTCACAATCGCAACCCTGTACCAGGCATTCTTTTTGCTCCTCTTCCGTGTGACGCCTGGAGCGCGCTTTGCAGAACTCAGCATGAGCAGCTTCGAAACCACCCAACCCACCGAGCGTCAGATGGGGCTTCGCCTGCTACTTCTGCCCGTCTCAATTCTTCCCGCAGGTCTGGGACTCCTCTGGGCACTCTTCGATCCCAATAGTCTTTGTCTCCACGACCGCCTCTCACGCACTTGCTTGCGTTATCAATACTGACCCGGGCGGGAATTCAATCAATTGCCCAACTTGATTTTGCTTTTCCAGCACGCTCTGTGCCACTACGCGAACAATTGCTATGCTAAGCCGCTCTATCAGCGCCGCAACTCAGCAATGCCGGAGATGAAATCAAGGGCTCTTCCGGCGCGTCGGGTCTTGAATGTGAATTGAAGTCGACGCAATCGCACGACTCCGGAAATTATTTTTTTAAAGCCGCACGCTAAAAAAATTCTAAAATCACCAGTACCTATTTCAGCCGCTTCGCCAGCAAGATCGTATGGCATTCAACGCCCGGCTTCAAAGCGCGATGAAATCCAAATGCCTCCCTGCCCGTCTCTTCAAATCCAAATCGATTGTAAAGAGGCAATAATTCTGCACGCAAACTCAGCACTGAAATCTCAACTCTCCTGCAATCCTGCGCGCGAAAATAATCCTCCGCCGCTTCCATCATCCTTCGCGCAATCCCTGCACCCTGCAACTCCGGCCTCACAGCCAGCAAGCCCATGTATCCCGCACGCTCCTCATTCCCAAAATCCCGTCCGCGCAACTCCGCATAAACGCACGCCACAATCGGCCCACCTGCGCACTCCATCGCCACAAATATTTTTCCCTTCGCCAGCTCACTCTGAATCCGAGTTGCATCCGTTCGCGTCCCCTCCAGAAAATTCTCAATCGAGTACGCCTCGTTCACTAACTCCACAAGCGCCGGAAGATCCCCGCCCGTTGCCTCGCGTATCAAAATCCCTTCACTCTTCATTCCTTCTTTTATCTCCATAAAACTCGGCGCTCTGCCCACTCAACCGCGCTATACCCAGAGGCTATCATGTTCAAAAAACCGCACACTGTGACCGCCATGATTCACAAGACTCCCCCCAACAGAGCATTGACTCACGCCCTCCCGCGCCGTACCCTCAAATTATGGAATTTCTAGTCACCGAGCTCGAACGTGAGCCCATTGAATTTGACCTCTCCCTCCCGGCTGGAGCCATCGACCTGGGCGGCGAAGCGCTCCAATCCGGCCCGCTCGCCACAAAAGGCGTCGCTGAAGTCATCCACGAGCACCGCGGACCCCGCGAAATCGTCACTGATATCCGCCTCAAGGGCAACTTTTCCGGCACTTTTGAGGCCCCCTGCGCCCGGTGCGTCGAACCCGTTCAGCACGTACTCGGAACCACCTTCGACCTCCTTTTCCGCCCCGCCGGAGTCGATGCCAGCGGTTCTGAGCGCGCCGTCCATGCACCAGACATGGAAATCGGTTATTATGAGAATGGTAGTCTGTTGCTTGAAGATGTCTTGCGGGAGCAGGTTTTGCTTGCACTCCCTGCCAGAACCCTGTGCAAGCCCGACTGCAAAGGACTATGCCCGCGCTGCGGCCAGAACCGTAACCAGATTGCCTGCTCCTGTGACGAGGGTCCTCAAGACCCCCGGTGGAAGGCCCTGGCGGAGATCAGCAGCCGGATTAAATCCTGAAAATTCAACCCTTTTTGTTGAAAAGGGAAGTCTTTGCCCGCGTTTTTTGTGCGCATGAATTCGCACGTTAAGTACCCGGCAAAGCAGATGAAAGGAACAAGAAATGCCTAATCCTAAACGCCGCCACTCGAAGCGCCGCACGGCTCTCCGCCGTTCGCACGACTTCCTCTCGGCTCCAGCCCTCTCCGAGTGCCCAAGCTGCCACGAAAAGCGCCAGCCTCATCGCGTCTGCCCCAAGTGCGGCCAGTACCAGGGCCGTCAGGTCATTGACACCAAGGAAGCTGTCAGCTAATCGGGGTTACACCGATGCTCATCGATATCGTTCTTGACGCAGTCGGCTCCGACAAGGCTCCCGAGCCTGAAATCCGCGGAGCCATTCGCGCCTGTCGCAATCTCCCCGTGCGGGTCCACTTGGTGGGCCCTGAGGCGGAGCTCCGCGATCTTCTCGACGAACACCTCGAACACGAGCACCTCGAAAACCAGCCTCTCGACAATGAAGACCAGCGCATCTTCATCGTCAATGCCACCGAACGCATCGGCATGGATGAAAAAGCCGCCAGCGCAGTCCGCTCAAAAAAAGACAGCTCCATGCGCGTCGGCCTCAAGATGGTGCGCGAAGGCAAAGCCGCAGGCTTTGTCACTGCAGGCAACACCGGCGCAGCCATGGCTACTGCAAAAATGGTCCTCGGCGCTCTTGCCGGAGTTGACCGTCCCGCGCTGACAACCATCATGCCCACCTCCAAGGCCAACCCCTGCGTCCTCCTCGACGTCGGCGCCAACGTCGATTGCAAAGCCACTAACCTTGAGCAATTCGCCGTCATGGGCGAAATCTATTCCCGCAGCGTTCTCAAAATCGAGAACCCACGCGTCGGCCTCCTCGACATCGGCGAAGAAGAATCCAAGGGCAACGACCTCACGCGCGAAGCTTTCCCGCTCTTAAAAGCGCTGCCAATCAATTTCATCGGCAACGTCGAGGGGCGTGACATCTTCAACGGCCACTGTGACGTCGTTATTTGCGATGGCTTCATCGGCAACGTCGCCTTGAAGACGACGGAAGGCGCCAGCCGCCTGATGCGCGACCTCCTCCGCGAAGCTCTCACCAGCACCGTCACCGCCAAGGTCGGCGCACTTCTCTCCCGCCAGGCCTTCAACGCCTTCCGCCGCAAGCTCGATTACACCGAATACGGTGGCGCGCCCCTACTCGGCCTGCGCGGCGTCTGCATCATCGGCCACGGCTCGTCAAACGACAACGCTATTTACAACGGCATCCGTGTCGCCGCCGAGTTCGCCCAGGCCAAGGTCAACTCCGGCATCGAAGCCACCCTCCGCGCTTCCTGACCCAAGCCGTTGTTCTTGCCAGTCTTATTGCCCCACGTTGCATCCATCGCGTCCTTGTCGCACGCTACCATAGGCGTGTCGTGCGCGCCCGCCTGCCCGTTGCCCGTCCCGGCTTTAAGGTATGTTAGGACGTAGGGTAGCGAGTTGGCGGCAGACCCCCGCCAGCACCTTCTTCGTATCCAACGCACCGTTCGCC
>DAHXOQ010000250.1 GCA_027364815.1 Acidobacteriaceae bacterium
CCGAGCGAGTGGCCAGCTGCAAAGGTAGGCTCAATGCCCTGTGCGGCAAGCACGCGCCACGCGGCGACGCTGACGGTGAGAATGGCCGGCTGGGTATTTTCGGTCAGCCGGAGTTCTTCTTCGGGGCCCTCAAAAAATATTTTGGAGAGTGGAAAACCCAAAGCCTCATCGGCTTCTGCAAAGGTTTCAGCGGCGAGAGGGAATTGGTCGGCGAGCGTGCGGCCCATACCAACGGATTGCGAACCCTGCCCGGGGAAGAGAAATGTGATTTTGTTATTCATTGCAAAACGAATTGTAGCCGATGCGGCGCAGGGGAGTCGCGTAGGTAGTGGACCAGTGTACTCTGGAAAAATTATTCTGCGTTTCTAGTTCCAGCGCTTTTTGTCTTCCTGGTCTTCGTCGATGTATTTTCCCTGTCCATCGAATCGAACCGTGCGTCCCTGGCGGTGCATGTAGACTTCGAATTTTTTTGCTGCGCGACGACGCTTGTTGCGATAGTAGCGATTGCGCAGTGCATACCAGCTCTCGCTGAGGCTGAAGCTGAACCCGCGCCGTGGCACTAGCCAGATGAAGAGCAGCCCGGCAATGGCGCCGCCGAGTTCTGCAAAGGCGTACATTTTTTGCTCACTGAAGAGCAGTGCCAGCGTCAATAGGGCGTAAATTGCGGCCAGGTAGCGGGCCTTGATGGCGATGACAAAAAAGAGGCGGAACTCACGGTCGCCGAAGAGAACGCCAATAGCAATGAGGAGTCCGAAGATGCCGCCGAAGCATCCATAAAGTGTGACGCTGCCGGAAACGCCAGCGAGACGGAGCAGCAGCGCCGAAGCGGCGGTTCCTAGAACGGAGCTTGCGTAGAGGCCGGTTGCCCATTCCGAGGTGCGTTCCATTTCGAGGAAACTGACCAGGAACCAGAGAGAAAGGAGCTCAAAAAAAGTACCCATCAGCGAAGGGTGAACGAAGCTGTAAGTGAGCGGTTGCCACCATGCGCCGTGAAGAAAATTTACCGGGTTGAAGATTGCACCTTGAATGATGCTGGCGAAGAACTCACTGCCTGTGAGAGCAGCGATCTGGTATAGAAAGAAGGTGGCCAGATTAAAAACCACAAGCCGACGCGCGGCCCCGCGGAATTCAGGGAAAGCGAGTTGGGTTGTGCCGTACTGGGCCATGGATTCAGGGTATACCCACAGTGGCGATGTAGTCATTTGCTTGTGGCAGATATCAATGAGCAGTTCCTGAATGGAACTTGGTATCGCGCTGAAATCGGGTAGAATGCAATGAATTTCCCGGATTTGCGGGATTCACATTCGTGCTCTTGACCTGAAGTGGCAATCTGGCTAAAACTACGTTTGGGAGTTGCCTCAAAAAAGCGGCTCTCGGATTCAACAGAAGTGAGAGGAGGCTACCATGCCGAGTTGTCCAGAATGCGAAAACGCACTTGATTTTGAGTTGGATGAGGTTGATGAGGGAGACGTGGTAGCCTGCGACGAGTGCGGCACCGAGTACGAGATTGTGGGATTGGAGCCGCTTGAGCTCTCCCGCCTCGACGATGAGTTGGATGAAGACGACGACGAGCTATATGATGAAGAAGAGGAAGAAGACGAATGATAGTGAAGAGCTACCGTATAGTGGGTCGTGGTCGGTTGATTAAGTGCGTGCTTTCAACGGCGTTGGCACTGAGCGTCCTGTCGCTAGGGATGATTCAAGCGCCGCAAGCGGTAGCGCAGAATATTGGCCAGCGCATTGTGTCGGGAGCCGTGGTTGATGACGCGGGCACCCTTCAAGTCGGCGCAACCGTCTTCATTAAAAATCTCAAAACCAAAACTATCCGCAGCTATACGACGGCAGCCGATGGCAAATTCCGTTTCACGCAGGTAAACATGGCCGAGGATCACGAGGTCTGGGCAGAAATGAGTGGCAAAAAGAGTCCGGTGAAAACGGTGAGCTCATGGGATGCCCGCAAGTTGTTTGAGGTGGAGTTGAAATTGAAATAAATGTTTATATAGATGTTAGATTCAATTAAAACGCCAGCCTCAATTGAGGGCTGGCGTTTTGGTTTGTAATCAGATTTGCTGGCTGTCCAGCTTTTTTGTCACCAGCTCATTAAGCAGCGCTGGATTGGCCTGCCCCTTGGATGCGCGCATGACCTGGCCGACAAAGAAAGCCGCCATGGTCTTTTTTCCCGCGCGGTACTGCTCCACCTGCTTTGGGTTCGCGGCGATGACTTCGTCAATCATGACTTCTAGTGCCGAAGAATCGGTAATCTGTTGCGGCTTCTCGCGCTCGTAGACGCTGGGGAAGTCCTCTGATTTCTCAAAGCAGATGTCGAATAGCTGCTTGAGCTGCCTGGAGCTTATTGTTCCAACCTCCAGCAAATCCGCAGCCAAAACAATTCCGTCCATCGAGATTGGCGATTGCTCCTGCTCAAGACCGAGCGCCTTCAATCGGCCACCGACTTCACTGAGCAAAAGATTGGCAACTCGCCGCGCGCTCTTCGCTCCCTTAGCAGCAGCTTCAAAACGGTCAGCAAATTCGCGCGTTGCAGTCAGCGTCGCCGCGTCCTGAGGAGTGAGTTCGTACTCTGCGATCATGCGTGCGCGGCGTGCCTCTGGCAGCTCAGGCAGTTCAGACTTTGCAAGTGCCAGCATCTCCGCTGTGACGATGAGCGGCGGAAGATCCGGCTCAGGGAAATAGCGGTAATCGTGCGCCTGCTCTTTCGAGCGCATGGAATAGGTGCGTCCCTCTGCTGCATTCCACAGGCGGCTTTCCTGCACCACTCGCTCACCGGATTCGATCACTTCAATCTGGCGTTCTATCTCATACTCCAACGCCGCGCGAACAAAGCGGAAGCTGTTGACGTTTTTGACTTCAGCCTTGGTTCCGAATTTGCTCGCGCCCTTCAAGCGCACGCTGACGTTGGCATCGCAACGCAGTGAGCCCTCTTCCATATTGCAATCGGAGACGCCTGTGTACAGCAGAATTTCCTTGAGTCTCGTGAGATATTCGTAGGCCTCGTCTGGCGTGCGAATGTCGGGCTCGGAGACGATCTCAGCCAGCGGAGTTCCGCAGCGATTGAGGTCAATGTATGTGCGCGTGGCGGAATCGCTGAAGCCGTCGTGAATGCTTTTGCCCGCATCCTCTTCCATGTGCAGGCGCATGATGCCGATTCGCTTTGTCTTTCCTTCAGCCGTGGGAACTTCAATCCATCCATGCTCGGCGATCGGTTTGTCGAATTGCGAAATCTGATAACCCTTGGGAAGGTCAGGATAAAAGTAGTTTTTGCGCGCAAAGATCGAGCGTTCGTTGATTTTGCAGTTAATCGCCAAAGAAGCGCGAGTGGCAAAATCAACCGCCTGCGCATTGAGCACGGGCAACGATCCAGGCAGGCCGAGGCAAACCGGGCAGACGTTGGTATTTGGCTCCGAACCAAAATGATTGACGCAGCCGCAGAAGGCCTTGGTCGCGGTGAGCAACTGCACGTGCACTTCGAGGCCGATGACGGGCTCGTACTTGGCGAGAATTTCTGGCGAAAGGCTTGCTGCGGGCATACTTGAATTTTAGTTCAACGCGCACAAAAAAGCTTTATTTCAACAGAATTCGCCTGTTCACACCGGCAATTCCCACACCGTACAATGACCTCATGCCTAAAGTTATCCGCTTCCCCTTCCTCCTCCTCAGCGTTGTCTTTGCTGCCACCCCTCTGCTTTTAGCGCAAGCGCAGAGCACGATTCCCACGGCCTCTGCCGAAGATCGCGCGCTGGCCAAGGAGATCTTCAAGCAGATTATCGAGATCAACACGACGGACACGCCGCTCGGCAATGTAACGGCGGCAACAGCGGCGATGCAGAAACGCTTTCTCGACGCGGGCTTTGCTCCCGGGGACGTGCAGCTTGTAGGTCCCAATGAGCGCAAGATGAATCTTGTCGTCCGCATCCGCGCTGTGGGAACGACGACTAAAAAGCCCGCGCTCTTCCTCTGTCACATGGACGTTGTGCAGGCGCTGCCGAGCGATTGGCACACCGATCCATTCACATTTACAGAGAAGGATGGCTTCATTTACGGACGCGGCACCCAGGACATGAAAGAATCAGACGCTGCCCTGGTCGCGACATTTCTCCGCCTGCACAAGGAAGGATACAAACCGAAGCGCGATCTGATTTTAGCTTTGACCGCCGATGAAGAGGGTGGCACTTACAACGGCGCGGCGTGGCTAGTGGAGAAGCGGCGTGATTTGGGCGACGCGGCGTACATCATCTATCCTGACGCGG
>DAHXOQ010000251.1 GCA_027364815.1 Acidobacteriaceae bacterium
GACTGTGCGACACCATTGATGGAGACGACGCCGTTGTGCAGGCGGATGTGATCGCCGGGGATGCCGATGAGTCGCTTGACGAGTATGGAGTAGGTGGGGTTACCGTCGGCGTCGAGGTCCATGGTGGGATCGATGGCGGGCTTGATGAAGACGATGATGTCGCCACGCTGCGGTTCGCGGTAGTGGACGAGGGGCATCCATTTGGCTTCAGGGGCGAGGGTGATGCGGTCTACGGCGAGGTGGTCGCCGATGAGGAGCGTGTTCTCCATGGAGCCGGAAGGGATGACGAAGTTCTGGCCGAGGAAAGTAAGGATGAAGAGTCCAACGACGAGAACGGAGCAGATGCTGGCGACGAATTCGTAAGGAGTTTCTTCGACGCGCGCGGGCTCAGCGGGAGCGGTCTTTGACTTGGATTGAACATCGGTAGACTGGTCTTTTTTACGGGCCATTTTTTCTTCTATCTCTCTTCAGGAAAAATTGCGAATTGGATGCGCCGAAGTAAGGAAAATCAACTTGCATGATCTGGAAAATCATCTTACGACGGTGAAAATCCGCTTCCAGCGGGCGAAGGTTTCAATGCGCGAGGAAAGCTCCCTATAATGTCCGAGTCTATCATTCACAACCTCTGGCGCGACCGCCGGCACGACCTCTTGCGTATCGGTGGAAGAGGGCCTGTTGATGGAGAAGTAAATGATGAACGGGCGGGCGATGATTTGCTGACGGGTTACGAAGCCCCAGAAGCGGGAATCAGCGCTGTAGTTGCGATTATCGCCCATGACAAAGTAGAGGTCAGGAGGAATCAGCAGCTCGCCGTTTTGAATGAGGCTTTGCATCTGATGCCACCACTTGGGATCGATTCTTGGATCGGAAGAATAGGTGCTGACGGCGGGAAAGTCATCGCCGTATGGAGGGCCGGTGGTGGGCTCGAATGTGACGTAGGGTTCGTTGATTTTTTGGCCGTTAACGAAGAGCTGGCCTTGAATGATGCGGATGCGGTCGCCGGGAACTCCGATGACGCGCTTGATGAGGTTAGCGGGCTTGGGGTGATGGAAGACGAAGATGTCGCCGCGCTCGATGTCGCGATAGGGAAAGATCCAACCGGCGAGTTTTCCGGCGGGGGCGTAAATCTGCTTGTTCATCAAGAGAAAGTCGCCGACGAGAAGGGTTCTCTCCATGCTTTCAGATGGAATGAGGAAAGGCTGAAAGACAAAGGAGAGAAGAAAGAGAGCGACGACGACGGTTTTTAAAAGCGAGGCTGTGGCCTCAGGGATGGTGGGGCGATGGAGATGGAGGTGGTGAAGGAATTCGCGGTAGGGAGTGAGCTTTCGAGTTTGCGCAGGCGGAGTTGTGACCTCACTGGGAGGGTTCGCCGCGTGCGTGGCTTCGGGGTGGTCACTCATCGTGCGTTTTCTTCACTCTCCTCGTCAGTGGCTTCTTTGCTGCCGGCGTAATGCTGGAGGCGTTCGAGTGCACGACGAGCCGCATCCTGCTCGGCGATTTTTTTGGTGCTTCCGGTTCCACGCGCGAGAGCCTTGTGTTGTTCGCCTTCGGTGGTGAGGAGACGGCCTTCAACGCGAAAATGCTTGCGATGGCCGGGGCCGCTCTCGGCTTTCAAACGATAGACGGGAGCGCCGGAGTGCGTGGCTTGCAGATACTCCTGAAGCGCAGACTTATAATTTCCCAACGCGGCACCAGAGCGCAACTCTTCAGCGAGGTGGTCGGCGGCTTCAGCGAGGATATGCTTGCGGGCGAAGCGGCGGACGGCTTCGAGACCGCCATCGAGGAAGAGCGCCGCGATGACGGCTTCCATGCTGTTGGAGAGGATGGTGGATTTGCGGCGGAGTCCGGCTTTCTCTTCACTTTTGCTGAGGAGGAGGAAGGCGCCGAGATCGATGGAGATGGCGACTTCAGCCATGTGCTTGCGGCTGACGAGTTGTGCACGGATGCGGGTGAGCTCACCCTCCTGCCACTCGGCGTGATCTTCAAAGAGGGCTTCGGCGACGACGAGGCCCAGAACTGCGTCACCGAGAAATTCGAGTCGCTCATTGTCGACGGTGGCTAGTTTGGCGACTTCAGGATTTTTTGTGGCTTTAGCGGATTCGGCGAGTTCGTTGGCGAGCGAGCGATGGGTGAGGGCGCGGACAAGAATCTCCTGCTTGCTGAACCGGTGCCCCAGACGTTCTTCAAGAAGATCGATCTTTGCCGCTTCCACGAAAGCTCCTAAAAACAGTTCTCAGTTCTCAGTTCTCAGTTCTCAGTTCTCAGTTGATTCACTTTGTCTGGGGAGTGGGTGCGTCCTTTTTGACGCCGTTTTTGTCGGTGGTTTCTGGTTCGTCATTGTCGTCGTCATCGGTGCATGTGTGGCCGGCGACAGCGAAGGGAGTTTTGACGCCGCGCTCAGCGGCGACGCGGGTGTCCATTTGCCCGTCGCGAACTTCGAGGGCAGCCTTGTACTCGCTGACGGCCTGATCGCGTTTGCAATCGAGGTCGAGCATGCGGCCGAGGTAGATGTGCGACCAGGAGAGGATGCGGGGATCTTTGCTGGTGGCAATGACCTTGTGGAAGCCGGTGATGGCGTCTTCCGGATGGCCGGTCATGGCGTCAGCGCGGGCGAGAACGAACTGTGCCCGTGCGGTGTCGGCGGAATTTTCAGAGCCGTTGTTGTGGAGGGCGAGGACTGCGCGGGCCATGGCGCTGGCCGTGGAGACATCGCCTGCAGCAAGACGGGATTCGGCGCGGTCGAGGCCCTCAAGCTTGTGCGGAGTGCTGTGGTGTAGGACATCGCCGTCAGCTTCCTTGTCGAAGTCGATCTGCTTGGCGCGATTGGCCTGCTGGTCGATGTCCATGCTGTAGACCATCTCGCCGATGGTGTCTTTCAAGCTGACGGTGTCGTGTTCAAAGAGCATGAGCTGCTCGTAGAAGTACTGGGTGAGTACGTAGCCCTGCTTCATGTCGTGACGAACGGCGGCCCAGCGAATCACGCTGATCTTTTGCTGAATGGCCTGCTTGTCGTGCTCGATCTTTGCGTAGTCGGCGCGGTCAGCGTTGGGCGGCATAACGTAAGGCGCGATGCCGGTGTCCATGGTGCGGGCTTCAATGGCTTTGATGAGGCACTCGATAGTGAGGGCGACGGCGTCGGAGCGATAGAGGAACTCGAGTGGAGCGTCGCGGACGGTTTTGAGAATCGGGATTTCGCGCTCGACGGCATTGGTGCGCGAGTAGAGAAGCGGTTCAATGACGTAGTGGAGATAAGTGTGCTTGACGTCAGCCATGCGTATCTTGCCGTTGACGGGGGAGAGTACGACGACATAATCGACGCCGTAGATGCGGGCGTTGACCATGTTGGGCGAGAGTTGCGGTTCAATGACGACGACGAAGCGACGGCCATCATAAGTGGACGCAGGCATCTTGAGATAGAGGTTTGTGTCGACGATCATCTTGGTGAGAGGATCGTGGAGCTTGTTGACCTCGTCATCGTAGGTGCGACGGAGGGTGAGCCATATTCCGTTCAGGTCAACGTCGGCGACAAATTTGCGCAGGATGGGAAGAATCTCGACGACCTGCGTGGAATCCGGGGGCATCTCGGGGAGTTCTGCCGTGGTTTCAAGCTCGGGCGGAGGGGAGAGATAGAGAGCGAGGGAGATGTACTGGGAGATGTCTTTGAGCGTGCCGGTCATACGGTGCTGGGCGATGTAGAGGCAGAGCTTGTCGCGATCATCACGGGCATCTTCACTCTTAGCGAGGGCTTTGCTGATCTCGTCGCGTACGCGCTGACGGAGAGGAGCACTATCGCTGAGCCCTTCGTCGTAGCCGCACATGTTGAGCGCGGCGGCCATGATGAAGACCTGCTCGGAGGGGATGAGGGAGATGGTGGGACCGGCGGGATCGATGAGGGAGGGTGATTTCTCTCTCTGAATGGGCTGGTTTTGCGGCGCTGAAGCGGAGCCATCCTTGGCGAAGACGTCTTTCTGCGCGTCAGCGGAGGTGGTGAGGCTGACCAGAAGGACGAGTGGGGTGAGGAGGCCGAGAAAGGCAGAGGCCACAAGATTCCGGCGAATATCCCGTAAAAAGCCCATAAAAACCGACAATTCAATCAAGGTTAGCATCAATTTTTCCTGAATGAAGTTTAACGCACTTGCACGGCTTTCTGTTGGACGGGGTAGGGAGGGTTCGGCATTAGAGGTTTTTACTAGTGTGAGTCCGGTCACTTGCATGGGTGGGGGTTCCATGTTAACTATATTAACA
>DAHXOQ010000252.1 GCA_027364815.1 Acidobacteriaceae bacterium
GGGGCGAGCCAGAGCGGGAATGCGCCGGCGTAGTGCGCGATGAGGACGCCGACGAAACGCTCGACGGAGCCAAAGAGCGCGCGGTGAACCATGACGGGCTGGTGACGCTCGCCATCTTCGCCGACGTACTCGAGCTCGAAGCGCGCGGGCAGGTTGAAGTCGAATTGGACGGTGGAGAGTTGCCACAAGCGGCCGAGAACGTCGACGAGCTTGACGTCGATTTTAGGGCCGTAGAATGCGGCTTCGCCGGGGATGGTTTTGTAGGCGATGCCTTTGCGTGTAAGTGCGCGCTCAAGACCGCCGACGGCGAGGGCCCAGTTTTCATCGGAGCCGGCGTAGTGCGCGCGGTCGTTGGGATCCCATGTGGAGAGCTCGACTTTGAATTCAGTGAAGCCGAAGGTTTTGAGGACAGCTTCAGCGAAATCGATGCAGGCGACGACTTCATCTTCAATTTGGCCGGGAGTGCAGAAGATGTGCGCGTCGTCCTGAGTGAAGCCGCGGACGCGCAGGAGGCCGTGCATGGTGCCGGAGCGCTCGTAACGATAGACGTTGCCGAGCTCGGCGAGACGGACGGGGAGATCGCGATAGCTGCGCGGAGAATTTTTGTAGATGAGGATGTGTCCGGGGCAGTTCATCGGCTTGAGGCGATACTCGGCGTCATCGAGTTCCATGGGGGTGTACATGTTACCGGAGTAGAAGCCCTCGTGGCCGCTGATCTTCCAGAGTTCGCGGCGCATGACGTGGGGAGTGAAGACGAGCGAATAACCGCGGCGGAGACATTCATCGCGCATCCAGTCTTCCATGATTTTGCGAATGATTCCGCCCTTGGGATGCCAGAAGATGAGACCTGCTCCGGCGATGTCCTGAATGCTGAAGAGGTCGAGCTGCTTTCCGAGTACGCGATGGTCGCGTCGAGCGGCTTCTTCAAGGCGCGCGAAGTGTGCGTCCATTTCCTTCTGCGAGAAGAATGCGGTTCCGTAGATGCGCTGGAGCTGGGGGTTCTTTTCGTCGCCGAGCCAGTATGCGCCTGCGCGCGAGAGAACTTTGAAGGCCTTGACGCGTCCGGTGGATGGGACATGAGGGCCGCGGCAGAAGTCGAGGAATTTGCCATTGCGATAGAAGCTGACCAGGTCGCCTTCCTGTGTGAATTTGTTGACGAAGTGGGTCTTCATGAAATCGCCATCGCGTTCGAACTCGGCGAGTGCTTCAGCGCGTGGTGTGGCTTCGCGAACAAATTTTTCATCGCGCGCGACGACTTCAGCCATTTTGGCTTCGATTGCGGCGAGGTCTTCAGGAGTGAAGGGAGTCTCGCGGTAGAAGTCGTAGAAGAATCCGGCATCGGTTGCAGGGCCGTGGCCGAGCTTGGTCTCGGGGTAGAGCTCGAGGACGGCGGTGGCAAGGACGTGAGCGGCGGAGTGGCGCACGACTTTGAGAGCTTCGGGGTCCTTCTCGGTGAGCAGGGCGAGCGCGGTGTCTTCGGTAAGCGGAGTGGAGAGGTCGACGAGGCGCGGAGCGGCGGAGTTCTCGGCGGCGTACATGGCGGATTCGGCAGACTCGGCAATGTGGTCATCCGGTGTGCTGGCGGCAGCGGCGGCCGGAGTGAGCGGAGTGAGGCGCGCGGCAATGGAGGCAGCTGCGAGGCGAGGCGAGATGGCGTTGGCGATATCGAACGGAGTTGTGCCGGAGGGCACCTCGCGAATGGCGCCGTCGGGAAGAGTTACGGAGATGATTTGCTTGCTCATAATGGGTTCCTGAAGATGGCGAAGGGTAATTGCGGATTTTGCTGTTCTTATAGGATAGTTTGATTAGGGGTGATGCGTCGAGTTTGGGTGATGCGGAGTTGCTCAGATTTGCGGCAAAGGCGTGGATTATTGTTATGGATAGCGAGGTGAGAAGATGCGCTGGCTTTATTTGATTTTATGGATTGCGGTTTGTTTTGGCGTAGCGGGAGTGAGCGGAATGTGGACGGCGAGTGAGGTTGCCGGCTGGTACCGCACACTGACGCGGCCATTTTTTGCGCCGCCGGATTGGGTCTTTGGGCCGGTGTGGACAGTGCTCTACTTAATGATGGCGGTAGCGGTGTGGCTGGTGGCGACGGCGGATGCCACGACGCCGGTTGCGATTGCTGCGCGCAATCTGGGTGTGGTTATATTTCTGGTGCAACTGGCGCTGAACTTTGCGTGGTCGTGGATATTTTTCAAGCAGCACTGGCTTGGCGTGGCACTGATTGAAGTGATTGTGTTGTGGGCAGCGATTGGCGCGACGATTTTTATTTTTAAAGAGAGCTCGAAGATTGCGGCGGCGCTGTTGATTCCTTATTTATTGTGGGTGAGTTTTGCGTCGGCGCTCAATGCGGGGTTCTGGTATTTAAATCGCAGATAAGAGCGGAGGCCCACTGAGGAGAGAGCCAGCGCAATCGATTATTTTAAAGTGGGCTCATTTGAAAGTGCCGGGGCGGCTGGCTGGATTCTGGTGTAGAGGTCGCAGCCGTAGCCCCATTGCAAGGGCGCGATGCGGTGACCGTGGAGCGTGATCCACATGTGCTCGGGAGCTTTCTCTATTAGTTGGAAGTCAGCAGGGTTCAGGAATTGAGGGAATGGGCGCAATGACTTGTCGTCGCCGCCATATGCGCCGTAGCAGTTAGCGACGCCCTGAACCTGGGCGAGGTCCTTGTTTTCTTCGGCGTAATCGAGCTCGACAAGGTGGCGGAAGTAGGGCTTGTACATGTCGTAAGTGCGGCCTTCGACGGCGACGATGGAATCGCGCGAGGGAAGCTTTGAGAGCAGAAGCGCAGGTTGATGCTCGGCGGCGTGGAAGGAATGGAGCTCTTCAGCGCGCTGGATGAGACTGACTCCGACGACGGGGAGATGCGCAAGGATGACGACCAACAAAACAAAGAGCGAGAAGTTTCGCAGTCGCGGTGTGGATTGATGGATGGTCAGGAGGGTGAGGGGAATTATGGTGGCGAGGGCAGTGAAGTAATGGCCCTGGTTGCGGAAGGCCGCGTAGGTCATCACGGAGATGGCGGCGGCGACGAGGATGAGGGACCACTCGACGATACGCGCGGTCTTGATGTGGATGAGAAGCCAGGCGAGGAGGAGCAGGTTGACGAGAACGGTGATGAAGAAGACGCCCATGAATGCGATGTTGTGCTGGAGCATTCCGGTTGTGATGGTGTGGAGGAGGGTTCCTTTGGCTGCGTCTTGGGAGACGACGCCGAGTCCGGTTTTGTGGCCGAGTGCATGAGTGACAAAACGGTGGAGCGAGGTTGGATCCAGGAGGTAGAAAACTAATGCGACGATGGCAATGATGATTGCAGCGACAATGGCGACGATGGCAAGCTGTTTGAGAGCGCGGGGGAGGGAATCGGATTTGGCATGGTAGCGGAGAAAGATTTGAAGAGCGACCCATGCTGCGGTGAGGATGCCTAAATATGGATGCGCCAGGAAGGTAAGTGCGACGAGAAAGCCGCAGAGAGGCGCGTTGAATTGCTCACGACCAGCGCATAACATCAGGAGGCCGAAGAGAGCGATGCCGAGGGCTTCAGGGCGGTCGTTGGTGAGGAAGGCGATGGGAAGGATGAGGATGGCGAGAATCGAGAGAGTGCGGAGGAGGCTTGATTGCTGCTTGATGACGGCGATGAGGAGGACGCCAGCGCAGAATAATCCGCAGAGGTAGTTGAAGACGGTGCCGGTGTAAGCATTCTGCGGAAAGATGAAGGCGTAGATGCCGAAGAGCAACGGCATGAGCGGCGTGTAATGCGCGTAGAGACGCGGAGTCATGTCGTTCATGTAAGGTAGGGCGGCGGAGGTGAAGTGGCCGGTTTGGGCGAGGCTCCAGCCGGCGTCACGGAAGACGTAGACGTCCTGGCCGTTGATCCATGGGGCGAGCACTAAGGTGATGAAAAGCCAGAGGACGAAGCTGAGAGTGAAGAGAGCAATCCAGATGCGCGCTTTCATCTTTGAGGTCCTTTTGCAAGTGTTTATTTCTTGGCGTCTTTTTCTTCGTGATACTCCATCTCGGTGTTGATGGCCCAGATGTTGTCTTTAGTGGTGACTCCGTTGATGATGTTTTCAACGGCGGTCATTGCGGTGAGCATGGAGTGGTCCTGATTATTTCTCTAATGGTAACGCCAGCACCAGCTTGCAGGTCGTAAATATTGGCGGCGTGAACGCTCTTAAAGGCACGCTGTCTGCAAGCTCGACCAGCCCACTCAACTA
>DAHXOQ010000253.1 GCA_027364815.1 Acidobacteriaceae bacterium
AAGAGTTAAGAATGTTGAATCCTTCGAAGACGTCTGGAAACAGAAGAGCGGAAACTCACAAGAGATCGCACTCCTCTATTACTCTCTTGCCATCGCCTCCGGACTCAAGGCCTCACCCATGCAGGTCGTTAACCGCGATCGCGCCCTCTTCGATTACAACTACCTCTCCATCACGCAACTCGACGAATTCATTATCATTGTTAACCTCAACGGGAAAGATGTCTTCATCGATCCAGGCGAGCGATTCTGCGCATTCGGCGAACTCCACTGGAACCACTACATCGCTGGTGGAATTCGCCTCAATCAGGACGGCAAGTCCACCTCCCTCGTTAGCACGCCTGGCAATCCATATTCAAGTGCTGTCACTCAACGTATCGCTGAAATCTCACTCGCTGACGATGGATCCATCTCTGGCTATGCGCGTTTCAACATGAACGGACCTGCAGCTCTCTACTGGCGGCACAAGACACTCATCAACGACAACGATGAAATCAAGAAGCTCTTCAGCGAAGAACTTCTCGGTGATCTGCCCGACGGTGTACATGCAGACTTCGACCAATTTCAAAACCTCGATAAGTACAACGAAATGCTCATCGCCGTCGTGAAACTCAGCGGCAGCCTGGGTAATGCAACCGGTAAGCGTTATTTCCTACCCGGTCTTTTCTTCGAGTCCAAGGCCAAGCACCCTTTCACCTCACAACCCACACGATTTGCTCCTGTCGATATGCACTACGCAAGGCTCATTCAAGACAGCGTCGTCTATCACATCCCCACCGCATATTCAGTTGAGAGCGCGCCAGAAAAAACCTCTTTGGACTGGCCCAATCACGCCATTTTGCGTATTCAGCCAAAAATCAATGGCTCCGCCATCACCATTGGCCGCTCATTTGCAACTAACTTTATCGGACTCCAAAATAAGGACTATTCCGACCTCCACGATTTCTATCTCAAACTCGCCGCCGCCGACCAGCAGCAACTTGTCCTCACCCGCACCACTCCCCCTAAAGGCAACTGACAAACTCCATAAGCATTTTTTCAGGATGGCTAACTGATTAGTTAACTTCTCAATCAAAAGATTAGCATCTGACTATTAACTAACTCGCCATCAAAAATGGTTACCTTCCTGCCAAACATCACTTTCCATGAAAATATTTTCTCTCTTTATCCACTTATCTCTTGTCAGCCCACCCTCTCGCAGCACAAAGTAAATACAACACTTGCAATCTCTTTTTCAAATCCACAAGCCTTCGCCGGCTCACGCTGAGAATCTGCATCTGTTCAACAAAAATTGCTTTGAACCGCCGATACCAAGCACATTCGCAGCATGTAACACAATCAAGATGCTTTAAACCTCTCAAAAAGGACAAACTCGTGACCCACTCATCCTCGATTCCGCGCTCTGCAATCTTAATAACTTCACTTTTTGCGCTCCTCTCCGTTACGCCTTGGCTCGCCTATAGCCAATCCTTTCAGCAACCTACCCAAGAAGAGCTCTCCATGACTTCTGACCCGAAAGCTCCCGGCGCCGATGCTGTCTATCTCTATCGCGAGGAAACGTCTAACGATTCAATTCACTATCACACCTATTACGTCCGCATTAAAATTCTCACTGAAAAGGGCAAAGAACTCGCCACCGTCAAAACACCATACGAGCATGGCGAACTCAAGGTTGACGGCATCAAAGGCAGAACCATCCACTCCGACGGAACCATCATTCCACTTACCACCAAGCCAAGCGATCTGATGGAGTTCAAAACTGGTGACAAACAATTCAACCAGATGGTCTTCACTTTGCCCAGTGTTGAAGTCGGCAGCATTCTTGAGTACAAGCTCGATGTTCGCTATGAGGACAACATAGTCATGTCGCCTCGTTGGCAGATCCAGCAGCCTTACTATGTACACAAAGCCCACTACACCTTCTTGCCCAGCGATACTCCCGGTCATTACATCTCGGATGATCGCGGTCAATCTCTTTCAAAACTGATGTATGCCTTCGTACTTGGAACAGGTTTTGAAGTCAAACATGATAACCAGAATCATTACACCCTCGACGTTAAAGATGTTCCTCCCATCGTTGATGAAGACTCGGCTCCGCCGCTTGCCAGTATCAGTTGGCATGTCTACTTCTATTACACCTACGCAGATTCAGGGGACGATTTCTGGCGCTCCGAAGGCAATTACTGGCTGAAGAATGTTGTGTCCTTCACTAAAGTCACTGGCCCCATTCGCGCCATCGCAGCTGGCCTCGTCGCTGCCGGGGATACTGAAGAGCAAAAGGCGCACAAAATCTACGATGCCGTCATGAAGCTTGATAACACCGACTTCACCCGCAGCAAATCAACTGCCGAGCGTAAAGCTGCAAAGCTCAAGGACATCAAAACTGCTGAAGATGTGTGGAAGCAGCAATCCGGCAGCTCGGATGACATTGCCCTGCTCTATTACTCCCTGATCAGCGCTGTCGGCATCCGCGCCTGGCCCATGCAGGTTGTCAATCGCAATCGCGCTCTCTTCGATCCTTCTTACCTGAACATTAAACAACTCGACGACTTCATCGTCATCGCCAGCATCAACGGCAAGGATGTATACCTTGATCCCGGCGAGCGCTACTGTACCTTTGGAGAACTGCACTGGAAACACAATTTCTCAGGCGGACTGCGCTTCAATGCTGATGGCAAAGGGGCTGTCATTGCCGCTACTCCAGCCAACCTCTATACAAGCGCCACCAAACAGCGCATCGCTGATATCACCATTGACGATAACGGCGCCCTCACCGGTTACGCGCGATTCATCATGACTGGCCCCGAGGCTCTCCACTGGCGTCAACTTACCCTTACCAATGACACTGATGAAATAAAAAAGCAGTTTAATGAAGAGCTGAAGGGAATCGTCCCTGACGGCGTTCACGCTGAATTTGACCATTTCAACGGTATTGAAGATTCAAACGCTAAGTTGATCGCTGCGATCACCCTCAGCGGAAATCTTGGTACTGCAACTGGAAAACGTTTCTTCCTCCCAGGGCTCTTCTTCGAATCTCAGGCCAAGCATCCCTTCGTCTCGCAAAAATTACGCTTCGCACCCATCGACGTCCACTACGCCAAGCTCGTCTCCGATACTGTCGTCTACCATCTTCCAGCGTCATACGCGGTTGAGAGCGTGCCTCAAAGTGCTGATACCAACTGGCCGCAGCACGCAATCCTGCGCATCAAATCCAGCATCGATGGCTCAAACGTCACCGTCAATCGAGCTTTCATGTACAACTACACACTCCTTGCCGCTAAGGAATACAACGACCTGCACGACTATTTTCTGAAGGTGGCAACTGTAGACCAACAGCAAATTGTTTTCACACGTGCAGCCAGCGCCGCACCAAAGGGAAACTAAAATGGCTATTAAGACGAGCGCCACAACCATCCAAAGCACTCGCTCCACATTTGTTTTTTTACTTGTGGCTGTCGTGCTCGTTGCAACCATTCAACCCGCCCGCGCCAACATCTTCGGCAAAGACAAGCAGCAGCCTGTCCCGCAGTGGGGACTCGACGCAGCCAAAACCAAAACCCCCGACTATGCCAAAGACGCTGAGGCCGTCGTCCTCTTCGATGAGTATCTCGAAACCGTTGATAGCAATGGCCGTGCCGTTGAACGTGAGCGTGAAGCCATTCGTATCCTCAAGCCGCAGGGTCGTGAGCACTCCTGCGAAGTGGCCTACGATGTGGACGAAAAAATTAACTACTTCCGCGTCTGGACCATTGGCGCTGACGAAAAGCAATATCAGGCACAGGATTCTGATTTCGCAGATGTAGGTGATACCAGTGACTCTGTAATGCTTTCCACTTACAAGGTGCGCATGGTCCATCCACCAGCGGCTGACGTCGGCGCTATCATCATCTGCGAGTCTGAAGAACTAATGCGTCCCTGGATGCACGAGAAAGTTTGGAATGTGCAGTCTGATATTCCCTTTGTCTATCAAGCACTCGAACTCGATCTGCCTGCTGGACGCAAGTACACGGATTCATGGCATCACTACCCGCCGGCTAAGCCAACCGAGGTAGCCCCAAACCATTTTCGATGGGAACTTCATGATGTTCGCGCACTCACTCTGCGTGATATTCCTGCTCGCCCTAATTGGACCGCAGTAGCCGCGCGTGCCTCCTTCTGGTGGGACGATGTCATTGCCCAGGGA
>DAHXOQ010000254.1 GCA_027364815.1 Acidobacteriaceae bacterium
CTTTTTGTGTTTTTGGCAGCTCTGATTTTGCCTGAGATACTTCTGGACGAATGGAAATCGATTGTCTTTGCGGTGCCTGCATTTCTGGTTGCGTTGATCTGTTCGTCACCAACGTCGTGTCTGCGATTGATTGCGGCAATTGTACCGCTCCACTTTATTTTCAATTTGACACGAGCGCTGAGATCAAGAGGCATTGAATTGGTTCCGGCTAACGTGGCTTATCATGCACTCAAGATATTTGTTCTTTTTTGTACAGCGCAGACCATTCAGATGAATTACCTTCACATTCTTCCCGAAGCACTCTCAAATGTATTAGTTTCCATTGTTCCGCGCTACATGACTGTTCCATACGATTCACTAGGCGTACATGGTGTGCAGGGATGGGCTTCGGAGCCGTCGAGTGCAGGGCTTACTTCTATCTCCTTTGCTCTGGTTGCGATTCATCAGAAGCCGGAGTTGCGCTGGCGTGTGATGGCGTGGTTTGCCTGCTTGTTGATGCTCAACAAATCCATCTATGCCACGATCCTTGCGGTGTTATTGCTGGTTGCGTGTTTACAGTCATTGCGCCGCAAAGTTCTTGCCACGCTTGCATTGATACCAGCCGGGGTTCTAGTCGCGGCGTACATGGTTTATTCGGGTCGCGTTGCGATGTTGAGAGAGAGTGTGTTGATTGACGGCCTTAACAGCGTATCGAATCATGAACTGGCGCGGTTTGTGCAGATACTGTCTCCGTTGCAACAACTGCCGCATATTTACCAGCCTGTGATTCTCTTTGGCAGTTGGGTGATGGAGCCGCTGGGGTTATTAGCGTTGGTGGCAGGATATGGAAGTATCTTCGGAGTACTTTGGCTGCTTTATATCCTCAAAAGGAATTTCCCATTGAACCAGGTTCGTATGCGACCTTTCTGGCTGATTGCTCTCTTCGTGCTTCTCTTTATTGCATCGGCTGATTTGATCTGTTCGATTGTTGCTCTCGCGGTCTTCCTGGTTCCAAGTGGTGACAGATTAAGGAATGAGCCATTGATTGCAGATAATTCGGCCAACTTGCAAGCCATCACGGAGGTCTCATGAAGTCAAATTATTCGAATCTTGACTTTTTGCGTTCAATAGCCGTCCTCTTAGTCGTGATTGCACATTTCTGGCATGGTTGTGTGGACTTTCATCTTTGCGTGTATTCGGATGCGATGAACCAGCTTCTGCACAATATGAGTTTTACCGGCGTGATGTTCTTCTTTGTACACACCTGTCTGGTGCTGATGCTTTCGCTTCATCGCGCACCTGCGATGCACCGGATAAAAAATTTTCTCATTCGCCGTGCCTTCAGAATTTATCCTCTCTGTTGGGCTGCGATTCTGATTGCGCTCACCGCAGGACTGACGGATCTTCCTATTACACTGCTTCACTCACTAGGTGCACGCGGAATTGTCGTGAACCTGTTGCTGATGCAGAACTTCATTCGTTCAGTGCCAAGTATTATCGGACCGTTGTGGAGTTTGCCGTGGGAGGTGCAAATGTATTTGCTTCTTCCGTTGTTTTACTTTGTGTTGCGCCGTTATGAACCGTGGTTGCCTGCGCTGCCCCTTTGGTTGGGTGCGGCGATGCTAGCCTTTGTGGCGACAAACTCGCGATTCCCGCGGAGCTTTCATGCAGCGGTATTTCTGCCGATGTTTATTGGAGGAATGGTGGCTTACCAGCTCCTGAATCGTCAGTACATGCTGGGTGGTGTTACGAGAAAACTACCTGCGTTCCTTTGGCCGTATTTTGTTCTTGCACTTGTAGTAGCGCAGAGCGTGATTGTTGGATGGAAGTCATTCGAATCACCTTTGGGCGCGCTGTTGAATGCGTGCATTTGTCTCGTTCTGGGTATTGCTATTCCGTCCTTTAATGATCTGAGCGTACGTTGGATTGTTTGGCCGGCTGAAAAAATTGCCAAGTATTCGTATGGCATTTACCTCCTGCATGTGCCGGCAATGTTGATTGCCTTTCATGCATTTACCCGACTGCCGCTTGCGATCAAGACGGTTGCATTCCTTGCGCTTACCGGGTTGTTTGCATTTGCGTCATTCCACTTGATTGAAGATCCGCTGATTCAGTTGGGCAAGCGGCTGACAAACCCGGCGAGTGAATTGGATGAGAGTGGGATTGAGAAGACAGCGGAGGATGTCGCAAAGGCCAATTTTCTGCATGCGGAAATTGATGATGAATTTTCTCCGCTAGTTTCCATCATAACCCCGGTTTATAACGCCGCACGCTGGTTGCCTGAGATGCTTGCCAGCGTGAGTGCACAAACCTTTAAGCGGTGGGAACATTTACTGGTAGATGACGGTTCTACAGATGGCTCACAGAGTTTGATCGAAACGGCGTCTCATATGGATTCGCGCATCAGGCTGCTGCGTATGGAGCGCAATGGCGGACCTTCGACTGCGCGTAATTTGGCAATTGCAGCGGCGCGCGGACGCTATATTGCATTTCTCGATGCAGATGATCTGTGGCTGCCTGAGAAGCTGACGCGATCGGTTGAGTGGATGAGCATGCACGGATATGCGTTCATCTATCACGATTACCGACATCTTTCACATGATGGCGCGCGTGTAGGCGCGCTGATCAAAGGGCCTGAAATATTGGATCTGCGCACGCTGCACACGCGGCGTGGAACTGGGGGGTGTCTCAGCGTGGTGCTCGATCGCAAGCTGATTAACGAATTTTCATTTCCTGCAAACTACAGACTTCAACATGAGGATTTCTACGCGTGGATGAGTTTGATTCGGTATGGTCATTTGGGCCATCGGTTGCCGGCAGATTTGGGGCGTTACAGATTGTCACCGAAAAGCCGCTCGGCGAATAAATTGAACGGGGCTTACAATACCTGGTTGATTTATCGTGACATTTCAAATCTTCCATTTTTGCGTGCGGCGATTTGGTGGCTGCAGTATGCGTGGAATGGGTTCTGGCTTTACCGGGCGGCACGGCCGCGATATTTTCCTTAAATTAAGAGAGTCGTGTTCTTCAACGACCGTTCATTTGATTTTGTCGCAATTGTGCTAGCCTGATTAGTGGGAGCGAGAGAAAAATCAATGTCTACGATTAGCAAGTTCATCAAGCATCACTATCGTCATTTCAACGCCGCAGCACTGATTGACGCGGCTGAAGGATACAACAAGCATCTGGCTGAAGGCGGCAAAATGTTTGTTACCATCGGCGGCGCGATGAGTACAGCCGAGCTTGGTCTCTCGCTCGCTGAGATGATTCGCCAGGATAAGATTCACGGTATCAGTTGCACGGGCGCGAACCTGGAAGAGGATGTTTTCAATCTAGTTGCGCATGATTATTACGAGCGCGTGCCACGCTACCGCTATCTGACGCCGCAGGATGAAGAGGCGTTGCTGAAGCGTCACATGAACCGGGTGACCGATACCTGCATTCCCGAAATGGAAGCTATGCGCCGCATTGAAAATGTGGTACTCAAGGAGTGGGTGAAGGCAGATCAGGCAAATGAGCGCTACTTCCCACATGAATTCATGTACAAGATTTTACTTTCTGGTGTGTTGAAAGAGAGCTACCAGATTGACCCGAAGGATAGCTGGCTACTTGCTGCTGCTGAGAAGAATCTGCCTATTTTTGTACCGGGGTGGGAGGATTCAACGCTGGGCAATATGTTCTCAGGCCACTGTATCTCAGGCGATGTGAAGAAGGTTCACACTGTGCGCACAGGCATTGAGTACATGATCGAGTTGGCCGAGTGGTACACGAATTTAACAGCCAAAAGTTCGCTCGGATTCTTCCAGATTGCCGGCGGTATTGCAGGCGATTTTCCGATTTGCGTGGTGCCGATGCTGCACCAGGATCTGCAGAGAGACAATGTTCCACTTTGGGGATACTTCTGCCAGATCAGCGACTCGACTACGAGCTATGGTTCATACTCAGGCGCGGTGCCGAACGAGAAGATCACTTGGGGTAAGCTTGGTGTGGATACGCCGAGCTTCATTATCGAATCAGATGCATCAATCGTCGCGCCGTTGATCTTTGCTTATGTGCTGGGGTGGTAGTTATCAGTTAGCAGTAAAATCGAATGCCGACTGAGTGCAAACTCAGCCGGCATTTTTCTTTTGATAGAAAATTTAATTGCAGTAGAGGTCAACGTATTCATTAACGGGCATTTTGTCG
>DAHXOQ010000255.1 GCA_027364815.1 Acidobacteriaceae bacterium
TCAATCAACTCCTGCGCCAATACGCGCAGATGAGCAAGATGTTTAAGCAATTCGGCAAAGGCGGCATGGCCCGCAGCATGATGCGCGGCGGTCTCGGTGCCCTCGGCGCAAAACAAAAATTCGGAAGGTAATTTAACTTGCAGTTACACACTACTTAAGTTCTGAGTTATGCTTGGGGTGTTTCTCCTTAGGAGTCGCCTCCTCGCATGAACGGTCAGATTCTTCCCCTCGCACTTCTCTCTCTTGCCATCACCGCTCTTCCCGCCTTCGCTCAATCTGCCCAATCCACTGGCGAAACCACGCTACAAACCAACGTCAACCTCGTCCTCGTTGACGTCGTCGTTGTTGATCACGGCAAGCACATTCACGGCCTAGACAAATCCGCCTTCCACATCTTTGAAGATGGCAAAGAGCAGCGCGTCTACTCCTTTGATGAACACAAGCCCGATGCAAATCCTGCGCCCTTGCCAGCCCCGCCAGCGCTTCAACCGCACATTGTCAGCAACGCGCCCACCTATCCAGCCTCAGACACCATCAACGTCCTCCTCCTCGATGCGCTCAACACACCCACCGCAAATCAGTCCGACCTGCACCGCCAATTGCTCGCTTACCTTGAGCAGTTGCCCCCCGGTAAAACCATCGCCATCTTCACTCTCACTACGCGCCTGCGCCAATTGCAGGGCTTTACTAACGATCCTTCAGCATTGAAACGTGCCCTGAATGAGGCCAAAGGCGGACCGCAAACAATTCCGGAGCTGAAATCATCTGACCCAAAAGACATCTCCAAAGATTCGTTGAATCAAACGGATCTAGTCAAGAAATTCTCCGCAGAATTCGCCTCCGCGCAAGTTGATCAGCGCGTCCAAATCACAATTGAAGCCATGAAACAGATAGCTCGCTATTTGAGCCTTCTGCCGGGCCGCAAGAATCTCATCTGGTTCTCAGGCTCCTTTCCCATGGCCATTACACCTAATTGGGAAATAAACAATGCATTTGCCGCCGTACGCAACTACTCGGAGGACGTCCGTGAAGCAAGCCATCTCCTTGCTTCAGCGCGCGTCGCCGTCTATCCCGTCTATATTAAAGGCTTGATTTCACCTTCAAAATTTAATGTTACTGATAGCTCACAAACTATTTCGCTCTCTGCTTCGAATCCTCTTCAATCATCTCAATCATCAAGTATCTCTGCCGCTACAGATACCTCTCAAATGCAAATTCTCAGTGAGCACGCCTCCATGCAGGATCTCGCAGAACAATCCGGCGGCGTTGCTTTTGTTCACTCCAATGACCTGATGGCCGCCTTCAACGCCGCGCTTGAAAACGGAGAGAGCTACTACACTATCGGCTACATTCCAGCCAATAAAGATATGAAGGGCAACTTCCACAAGGTCAAAGTTACCCTCGATGGCTCACAGTACACTCTCACCTATCGCCATGGCTACTACGCCGACACGCCCAGCAAATCCAACGCGAGCAACGCCGGCCTATCCAGCACCCTGCTTGCCGCAACGCTCCTCGGCGCGCCCCAACTCTCACAATTGCAATTCATCGCTCGCGCGCTTCCCTCAACCGACCCAACCTTCCAGAGCGCACCCATCCAGCAAACACCGGCTGGAGATCTGGCATCATCGCTCAAGCCGCCTATCTCGCATTACGTTTTTGATATGAAAGTGGACCCGCACAAACTCACCTTTAGCGAACCACAACCAGGCACCCATCACGCTGACCTTGAGTTTGTCGTCGTCGCCTACGATGCGGACGGCAAGCGCGTGAATTATATTGACCGTGGAATGAATCTGAACACAAACGCTGAACGTTTCAGCAGCATTCAGCAAAATGGCGTGCTTGCCCGCCTAATCCTCGATCTGCCCAACGGATATCTCACCCTGCGCATTGTCGTACAGGACAAGGCCAGTGGCCTTCTTGGCGCCATCGAGCTCCCGCTCAGCATTGAGGCAAAATGATCCCTGCATATTTTTTTCAATTTGAGTTTAAGATGAGTACAGATGAGCAACCTTCAGGACCAACTCGACACCATCACCGCCAGCACCCGGCAGCTTGTACCCGAAGAGCGCCTCGCCGTCGGTGAACGCGCCGTCCAGGAGTTGCTGAACTCTGGCCTCGTCGAAAAAATTCTTCCCGTAGGCGCTCAGGCCCCTGGCTTCGAACTGCGCGATTCGTCCGGAAGAATCGTCCGGTCGGAAGACATGCTCTCACTCGGGCCTTTAGTTGTGAGTTTCTTCCGCGGCCGCTGGTGCCCCTATTGCACCACCGAACTTGAAGCATGGCGCGATCTCTATGGCCAGCTCCGCGAGCGCGGCGCACTGATGGTAGCCATCAGCCCGCAAACTGAGCGCCAAAGCGATTTCCTCGCCGTCCAGCACGGCCTTCCCTTCCCGGTCTTGAGAGACCCCGAGTGCAAACTCGCTGAACAGTTTGGTCTGGTCTACACGGTCCCCGAATATCACCGCGAGTACTACATGTCCATGCTCGTTAACATTCCGTTTGTGGACGGCGAACCGAGTTGGAAACTGCCGCTCCCAGCAACCTACGTCATCGGCCGCGACAGAAAAGTTCTCTACGCCGAAGCCCACGCCGACTTCCGCGTCCGCCCCGAACCAGACGAAGTTCTAAGCGCAGTCTGGGCCGCAATGCCGAAGTAATTTGTATCCATAATTTGCCGGTTCGCTAATTGGTCAATGCAGTAAGAACCGAATCCGCAACTACTTTATTAACTCCACGCAATAGAAAAACCTTGCTCCTCGATAACTCTCCGCTCATCAACTCAACCGAATTTCTCGATATTGAAAACTTATCCGCCAAAAATTTAATCAATTCCACATTCGCTCGTCCTTCAATCGGCGGAGCCTGAACCGCAATCTTCAACTGCGCATTCGCGCCTTCGCCCCACACTCCGACAATCGCAGTCTTCTTCGCCCCAGGTTGAGCGCGCACCGCAAGCGTGACTCCATTCGAATGAGCGCGCAACATCACTTGGCATCCTCTGCCGCATCGAGACTTGCGCCCACTGCTGCACTGCGCTTGCCGAAGATCGCCGTCCCGATTCTGATCCTCGTTGCGCCCTCTTCAATCGCAATCGCAAAGTCGCCGCTCATTCCCATCGAGAGCACATCCCAACCCAACTGAGGGTGCGACTTCGCCCAACGGTCTCTCCACTCACGCAGCGCGCGGAAACAAGCCCGTGTCTCCGCATCAGGCACACCAAATGGCGCTATTGTCATGAGTCCCTGAGGAATCAAATTCTTTAAACTCTCAAGCCGATCCAGTAACGCGCTCGCATCACTCGACTCCGGATCAAGACCGGCTTTCGTTTCCTCTGTGCTGAGTTTGACCTCTATCAATATAGGGATCTTTTTACCAAGCTTCCCCGCAGTTTCATTCACGCGCTCTGCCAGCTTCATCGAGTCGATCGCATCAATCCCGTCAAAAATCTCAACCGCCCGCGCGGCCTTGTTCGATTGCAGGTGGCCAATCAGGTGCGTCCGTGTTGCGCAATTCTTCAGCGCAGCAAACTCCGCAGCTTTGCTTTGCCATTCCTGTACGCGATTCTCGCCAAACAATTTCAGCCCTAACTTCGCAGCCTCCGCCAGCACTGGCGCAGAATATGTCTTAGACACCGCCATCAACTCAATCTCTTCACGTCTTCTTCCTGCGCGCTGGCAAGCCGCTATAATCGCCGCCTCCACTGTTGCAAGATTCTGAGTCAATTCCGTCATTCCGCAACCTCAGCCGCCAACTGCTCTTGAATCATCCCTCGCAAAGCACTCAAATCCTCAACCGCCACCACCTGCTCACCCAAAACTTGCCCAAAGAGCCGCGCCGCATGATTGGCCAGCGTCTCTAGCGACGGCACCGGATCAGGATGCTCAACCAGTTTGAGCTCAATTTCCAGGCTCGTCACCGGCCGATCCGTAATGCCACATGGATTGATCAGCCGAAAATCCTCCAGTCGCGTCGTCAGATTGTAAGCAAAACCATGCGTCACAATCCCTCTCGATACATGAATCCCAATCGCCGCAATTTTCCGCCCCAATGCTCTGCCGCCCTCATCCCCGAGTCCGCACCAGACTCCCGTCAACCCGGCAATCCTTCCTGCATGAATGCCAAAATGCCCAGTCAGGCGAATCA